>NZ_CAWNWY010000010.1:0-137884 GCF_963878365.1 Photorhabdus sp. HUG-39
GGGGTAAACCGGCTTCATGACAAAAAGCGGCGATAAGGCCAAGATGATCGAGACGTTTAATGGCAGGTATGGGTGTGGACATATTCGCTTTCCGGCAAATAAAAGTAATAGATCAAAATTGGCGATTGCCGTCAACCCCACCGATGTCATCAATACAAAAAACCTGTGTAAGATCACATTATTTTTAAATCAGAAATACGGTGCGGAATGACGGGTGTATCCGGGACCAAGCGCTGCTGGTATGGCAAGCGGGCGCTGATCGAGACCATAATAGCGTGTTACAAGACGTTGACTGACTCGCGCCAGCGTGTGCGGAGTCTTGCGACACAAAAGCGGAAGCGGCCATCGGAGTGACCGTACTCAATCGGCTGTACAACCACATTCCGTCCGTAAGGTGGAGAAAGCCGCCTGACCCGTTGGGGAAAGGGGGTTTTCTAACCACCACCTATCCATGCACCAACGCTCTTATACCTGTAAAAACTCATTAGTATTAAAAAAATCTGTTGAATATTTAATACTAAACCCTGAAATAAAGAAAAATATGAGAGCAGAAAAGAAAAAGTTTACAAATGAAGATTTTTAACATAGAAAGTGCTATAAACAGGTACATAAAAATTTACATTAAATAATTTACTCCTAATCTTTTATCCTACTTATGTCAATCTTAATCACCGGCGGAGCCGGCTATATCGGTTCACACACAGTATTAGCGCTTCTGGAAAGAGGAACTGATGTTGTTGTTATCGATAACCTTTGCAATTCATCACCAGAATCTCTTCATAGAGTTGAAAAACTCACTGGTAAATCAGTGAAGTTTTATCAAGGTGATATCCTTGATTTAGATTTACTGCATCAAATCTTCCAAGAAAACAAAATAGAATCTGTAATTCATTTTGCTGGATTAAAAGCCGTTGGTGAATCTACCAGAAAACCCCTTGAATATTATCAGAACAATGTTACTGGCACCCTAGTTCTGTTGCAGGCTATGCGTGCCAACGATGTGTATCAATTGATTTTCAGTTCATCCGCAACGGTTTATGGTGATCCTGAATTTGTACCGCTTACTGAAAATGCCAAAGTAGGCGGCACCACTAACCCTTATGGCACATCAAAACTGATGGTTGAGCAAATTCTAAAAGATTTTGCCGCAGCCGAGCCAAATTTCAAAATCACCAGCCTGAGATATTTCAATCCTGTTGGTGCACACCCATCAGGTATAATTGGTGAAGACCCTAACGGTATTCCCAATAATCTGTTGCCTTATATCACTCAAGTTGCTATTGGTCGTCTGGAATGTTTATCAGTTTATGGCAACGATTATCCAACCAAAGACGGTACCGGTGTTCGTGATTATATTCACGTAATGGATTTGGCTGAAGGCCATATTGCCGCCATTGATTATCTGGATAAACAACAATCTTATGAAGTTTTCAATTTAGGAACAGGCGCTGGTTATTCTGTATTTGATTTACTTCATGCTTTTGAAAAGGCAGCAGGTAAAGAGATTCCACATAAAATCACAAATAGACGCCCTGGAGATATTGCTGAGTGTTGGTCTGATCCGTCCAAAGCTCTCAATATCCTTGGCTGGCAAGCGACACGCAATATTGACGCTATGATGCGTGATAGTTGGAATTGGCAGAAAAATAATCCTCATGGTTTTCGTTCAGAGAAAGAATACTAAAAGCCTTTTTACGATTGACTTAGCAACCACTCGGTTACTCACAATCCTAGTCAGAACAGCAAACAATTATAAGCTGACAGATATTCTGCCGTTAACAATCAGTGCCGTAATTGCTGGTGCCAAAGACTGGGGAAAAATTGAAGATTTTGATGTTGAGCATCAAGGATAGTGAAATATAGTGAATTTGAACAGGATATTCTAACTCATAACTCCATAGTCCATGTAGTTAGCTGTATCAGCGTCAAACAGTCTCAAAAATGTTTCATTGAATGGATAAATATTTTCCGTGAACTGATGAAAAGCTTAGGGGGTACCACAGATGGAAAAACCGTCAGGCGCTCCCAATTCAGTGCGGTAACTCAGGGAAATTGCTATCTCGGATAAAACATATTGCGATGAATGTACTGAATAACACAAAATATTTAAGGCAGAACCGACACGAAAACAACGATGAATACAGCCTATCTACCTAAAATTCTTGCTAAACAAACCCTCCCGTAATCTTTTGCTAGAATACCGTCATTAAAAAATAATCTATCACTAGATCATAATAATTAACCTATTGGTCATTTTATGAAAACAGAAAACTCAACAGAACTTCTCAATGATGTAATAGAATGGGATATATGTAATTGGGGTCATGCCTTAAAATATTGGCAGGACCATTCTAACCTAGAATTAAAGTCAGCTAATATTCTAGAACTAGGAAGCCGAAATGGTGGATTATCACTGTGGGCAGCATTAAATGGAGGTAATGTTTTATGTACGGATTTAAATGGCCCTACTTCAAAAGCACAGGAGAAACATAAGCGTTATAATATAGAAAATAGAATCCGATATGGTAAATTAAGTGCATTAGATATTAAATATAGAAACCATTTTGATATCGTTATGTTTAAATCAGTATTAGGTGGTATTGGGTATAATTCAAATAAATCAGCACAAAAAAAGGCGATTAATCAGATTTTCCATTCATTAAAAGAGGGAGGTGAATTTTGGTTTGCAGAAAATTTGGTTGCGTCGCCATTGCATAAATTTCTCAGAAGAAATTATGTTAATTGGGGGAATGCTTGGGGCTATGTTACTGTCAACGAAATGACTGAGTATCTATCAGCATTTTCAAATGTTAATTATACAACATTAGGCTTCCTTGCTACGTTTGGCAGGAATGAATCTCAAAGAAATTTTTTAGGGATGTTAGATAATAAAGTTCTAAATAAAGTCGTTCCTAAACATTGGCACTATATTATCATCGGTGTGGCAAAAAAATAATCCAGATAATCTCTAAAGAATTTAGTCTGTTAGATTATATCCAGTGATGTTTTTTCACTTTTAATTTTACTGACAATACAATCGAGTACCTCTACAGGAAAAGATCTTCCAACAGATAAATAAGAATATCGATGAAGATCCTCCTGCATCCCCTCCCGATTTCTGCTAATCTGTGCCCCTTGTTTCTGGGGGGTATATGCTAAACATCGTCTTATTTGAACCTGAAATCCCACCTAATACCGGTAATATTATTCGCCTTTGTGCCAATACCGGTTTCCAATTGCATTTGATTCAACCCTTGGGTTTTACCTGGGATGATAAAAGGCTACGTCGAGCCGGGCTGGATTATCATGAGTTTGCCAATGTTAAACAACATCATGATTATTATGCTTTTTTAGAGAATGAAGGATTAACAGGAGAGTCTTCTGCCCGTTTGTTTGCTCTCACAACAAAAGGAACTCCGGCACATAGTGCGGTAAGTTATCAAGCAGGAGATTATTTAATGTTCGGGCCGGAAACCAGAGGGCTACCGCCTTACGTACTGGATAATATGCCGCCACAACAAAAAATCCGTATCCCAATGCTGGCAAACAGCCGCAGTATGAATCTTTCCAATTCAGTCGCTGTTGTCGTTTTCGAAGCCTGGCGACAATTAGATTATCAGGACGCTATCATAAAAAATTAGTGTGTCATTTAATAAGCGTGACTAATATCGCTAAACTTCCTTACAATAGCCCAACGTGTTATTTATTTATCGTATCGCGGCAATTTTTTCTTCTTTATGTGGGTCTGGTGAAGAATAGTTTTCTACTCTACACCAGATTCACGATGAGCCAAGCACCCATTTTTGTCATGTTCTCGGATGAAGTGTGGTACGTAAAATAAAAAAGCATGGGTAGAGGAAAATAGGAAGATATTAGACGTAGCTTTTATCCTGGGTTTTTCTGAACAAGTTTTTGCGCTAAATCATCGTTTATTACGGGGCATAGGTGCTATGATTAGTATAGAATAACCCTATTGGGGGATTTTTTCTCTTTGAAAATTGATTCAGATAACTTAATCGGGGTTGATTCCCTCAAATGATCTACTATTTGATAAAACTATTTAGATCATAATAATTTAACAAAGTTAGCATTAAATCAACTCATTTTCATTGATATATATTGGTTACACTATGAAAGCAAAAATTTCAAAAGAATTTCTCCAAGATGTCATAGAATGGGACATATATAATTGGAGCCATGCATTAAAATATTGGCAAGATAATTCTAGCTTAGAATTAAAATCAGCTAATATTCTAGAAATAGGCAGTGAAAATGGTGGGCTATCGTTGTGGGCTGCATTAAATGGTGCAAATGTCCTATGTACCGATCTAAATGGCCCTACACCAAAGACACTGGAGAAACATAAGCGTTATAATATAGAAGATAACATTCAATATGAAAAATTGAGTGCATCGGATATTAAATATAAGAACCATTTTGATATTGTTATGTTTAAATCAGTATTAGGTGCTGTCGGTTATAATTTCAATAAAACAGCACAAAAAGAGGCTATTAATCAAATCTTTCATTCATTAAAAGAAGGAGGTGAACTTTGGTTTGCAGAAAATCTGGTTGCATCACCATTGCATAAATTTCTCAGGAAAAATTATGTTAATTGGGGAAATACTTGGGGCTATGTTACCGTCAATGAAATGACAGATTATCTGTCAGTATTTTCAAATGTTAATTATACAACATTAGGCTTCCTTGCTACGCTTGGTAGGAATGAATTTCAAAGAAAATTTTTAGGGGTGTTAGATAATAAAGTTCTAAATAAAGTCATTCCTAAGCATTGGCACTATATTATAATAGGTGTAGCAAAAAAATAATTTATATACCCGTCATCTTTCAAGTTGCCTCCTTGTTGGCTGCACTCACTCACCCCAGTCACATAGTTATCTATGCTCCCGGGGATTCGCTCCCTTGCCGCCGCGATGCATCTTGAAATCCATAGGGTATAGAAGATTTCACACGTTAAGCATGCCAGATCATATTTCCACATTCAGCATGTGAAAATATGATAGCGTTCACTAATTATCCAGATTTCGATAAATTAAATCCCATCCCCATACTCAAAGCCATGGTTGATACCATTAAAATGCTGGTTCATATCCAATGATGGCTTTTCGCTTTCAGGTTTACCGACAATACGGGCAGGCACTCCAGCGGCTGTTGTGTGCGGTGGAACAGAGCGAAGGACAACTGAACCTGCGCCAATTTTAGCCCCACGACCAATTTCAATATTACCCAATATTTTCGAACCTGCGCCAATCATCACCCCTTCCCTGACTTTCGGATGACGATCACCCCCGGTTTTACCCGTACCACCAAGGGTGACGGATTGCAGGATAGAAACGTCGTTTTCCACTACCGCCGTTTCGCCAATCACAATGCCAGTGGCGTGGTCAAGCATAATGCCACAACCAATCTTTGCTGCCGGGTGAATATCAACGCCAAAAGACATCGAGATTTGGTTTTGCAGATAAATAGCCAATGCTTTACGGTCTTCTCCCCAGATCCAATGGGCAATACGATAGGCTTGGAGAGCATGAAACCCTTTGAGGTACAGCAGAGGTGTTGAGTATTTATCTACGGCGGGATCGCGTAGACGTACCGCTATGATGTCGCGGGCAGCAGAGACAATCATTTTTTGATCCGAGCCATAAGCCTCTTCTACGATCTCTCTAACAGCAATAGCCGGCATAATCGGCGTAGCCAGCTTATTCGCCAGCATGTAACTTAAAGCACTACCAAGATTTTCATGCTTGAGTAATGTTGCATGAAAAAAACTGGCCAACATCGGTTCACATTCAGCCAGTGCTCTCGCTTCTGTTTTTATGTTCTTCCAAACTTCGTCCAATTCTTCTAGCGACATATTTTTTACTCTCACATTTAGAACCTATCTCATTAGATTTTTATTTAAGAGCGTACATTATCGCTCTCGTCCTTTCTGGCTCTTCCTAATAATGCCTGAGCAGCTTCTTGCACATTTTTATTGCAATAGAGTATCTGATAGATTTGTTCTGCAATCGGCATTTCTACATTGGCACGATTAGCCAATGCACGTACTTCTTTGGTATTGCGATAACCTTCAACAACCTGTCCAATCTGATCCTGGGCTTCTTCGACGCTAATTCCCTGCCCCAACATCATGCCAAAACGACGGTTACGTGATTGGTTATCAGTACAAGTTAAGACCAAATCGCCCAATCCCGCCATGCCCATAAAGGTCGAAGGATCAGCACCAAGCGCCGCCCCAAGGCGACTCATTTCCGCCAATCCACGCGTAATCAAGGCAGTACGAGCATTAGCACCAAAACCCATACCATCAGATATTCCCGCACCAATGGCAATCACGTTTTTTACAGCACCACCGAGTTGAACACCAATAAAATCAGGATTTTTATAAACCCGGAAGCTTTTGCCACAGTGGAATAATTGCTGAAGCTCATCGCCAAAAGCAGATTCCGTCGCGGAAATAGCAATCGCAGTAGGCAAACCAGCCGCTAACTCTTTAGCAAATGTTGGCCCAGAGAGCACCGCTAGCGGTATTTCATTGCCTAATATCTCACGGGCCACATCCTGCAATAACCGACCGGTATCCGCTTCCAAGCCTTTAGTTGCCCAGACGATACGTGAATCAGGCCGTAAATGTGGTTTTATCTGCTTTAACACTTCACCAAACACATGGCTAGGTACCACAACAAGAATATCGCGACTCGCTGTTAGTGCTTTTATTAGGTCCGTTTCAAGCAATAAACTATCAGGAAAGGAAACATCCGGCAGAAATTTTTGATTACAACGCACCCGTTGCAATGCCCCAACATGCTCTGGATTATGCCCCCAAAGTACAACATTATGACCATTACGAGCCAGCGTAATGGCTAATGAGGTGCCGTATGAGCCGGCACCAATCACTGTCATAGAAACAGTACTATTCATTAAGCTTCCTGTTCAGTTTGTTCACCACCCTGAGACTGTTCTGCCTGCTGTTGCAGGTAGTTCATGAATAGGGCGTCAAAGTTTACTGGAGCCAGATTCAGCTGTGGGAAGGTACCACGGCTGACCAAGCTAGTGATGCACTCACGAGCATATGGGAACAGGATATTCGGACAATATGCCCCCAAGCAGTGAGCTAACTGAGTTCCTTCAATACCGTCAATAGAGAAAATACCCCCTTGCTGTACTTCACACAGGAATGCCGTCTCTTCTCCCAAAGCTGCGGTCACAGTCACACGCAGAACAACTTCATAAACCCCTTGAGCCAACTCACTGGAAGCGGTATCCAGATCCAGTTTTACTTCCGGCTGCCATTCCTGCTGAAACACTTGCGGTGCGTTCGGTGCTTCAAAAGAGATATCTTTGGTGTAGATACGTTGGATCTGGAAAGCCATTTCTGTATTGCTTTGTTCTGACATAATAATTGTTACCTTTAGATGTCCTTATTAAATTTTTCATGTGAATGTCGCCATTCACGCCCAAAATGATTACTTTTTACCACGTGCCAATGGCAAGTTTTCGCCTGTCCAACCAACCAAACCTTCTTTCAAGGAACATACGCGTTCAAAACCAGCACGAATAAGATTCTCTGCCGGAGTACGAGATTCAGCGCCATTCGCAGAAACAACAATTACAGGCTGCTTTTTATGTTTTTCCAACTCAGCAAAATTGTTGTCTTTAATTTCAGAGGGAGTCAGGTTTACTGCACCAATAATATGCCCTTTGCGGAAATCTTCACGGGAACGTAAATCCACGACGATGGCTTCTTCTTTATTGATCAGATTAATAGCTTGAGCACGAGTTATCTCTTTGGTTTTAGAGAAGAAACCTCTCGTTGTCGTCACAATAACGGCAACCAGCAGCGCAATCCAGATGAGGCTTAAGGTCATATGCTGGTTAATAAATTGCATGATTTCTTGCAGCATGGGGGCAACAACTCCCGTTGGTTAATAACAAATATCTAAGGTTCCAGAGTATACCTTTGTGTTGCGTCAATTACAGCCAAATAGCATAAGCTCAATGCAAATTTTGCGGAGAGTTTCGAGAAAAAATAAAAATATCCTGAAAATGAAGCACCTTAAGTACATTACCTGCATATGTTCTGTCACACTAAATGTGTGCGGGAATTTCAACGATAAATAGGCTAATATGTCTATATTTATACCCTATGGATTTCAAGATGGATCGCGGCGGCAAGGGAGCGAATCCCCGGGAGCATATACCCTATGGATTTCAAGATGCATCGCGGCGGCAAGGGAGCGAATCCCCGGGAGCATAGAAAACTATGTGACCGGGGTGAGTGAGTGCAGCCAACAAAGAAGCAACTTGAAAGATGACGGGTATAGATAACTATGTGACCGGGGTGAGCGAGTGCAGCCAACAAAGAGGCAACTTGAAAGATAACGGGTATATTCGATTTCGATGTTAAGACAGCATTATCTAAAGTGTAAAAAATCAGCGTAGCATCTGGTAACTCTTTGTTCATCATGAAATAATCTAGTGCGTACAGTAGCAAGGTATATTTACAGAAATGGCTGACAACAAGGAAATGCATAGCCGTAATTATCGGCGCAATCAGAACTCACGGCGGAATGATATCTGTGCCTTATTGTTCTATGCTTTCCTGTTGGTTATTTTCAGCTTTAATACCTTTGCGAATCAAATTATCGCCAATAAAAATCAGCTGAAAGATCTCCAACAAAACATCGCGGAGAAAGAGAAAAGTGTGCAACAACAACAGCAAAAACGGAGTTCTTTGCTAAATCAGTTGAAAGATCAGGAAAATACCATCTCCAAAATTGGTCAATCTCTCCACAACACTCAAACTCAACTCAGTAAGCTGAATAAAGAGATTGCCGCTCTAGTCTCCAATATCAAAAAACTGGAAAAACAACAAAAAGCGCAACGAGATATGCTGGCACGCCAATTGGATGCAGCATTTCGTCAAGGGCAACATCAAGGGCTTGAACTCATGTTCAGAGGAGAAGAGGGCAAGAGAGGTGAGCGCATACTCGCTTACTATAGCTACCTTAATCAAACCCGTCAGGACACCATTGTTAAACTTGAGCAAACAGCCGTTGATTTAACTGAACAAAAAAAACTTGAGCAGCAGAAACAGGAAGAGCAGAAACAAGTGCTGACTGAACAGCAGCAGCAGAAACAGCAAATGGAAGTGGCCCGCAATGCCCGGCAGAAAACCCTAACTGAACTGGAATCTTCCTTAAAGAAAGACCAGAAAAATCTCGCTGAACTAAAACAAAATGAAACCCGTCTGCGAGATAAAATCGCTAAGGCAGAACGGGAAGCGAAAGCACGCGCTGAACGAGAAGCCAGAGAAGCTGCCCGTGTTCGTGCTCAAATTGCAGCGAAACAGAAGCAAGCACAACAAAAAGGTTCCAGCTATAAACCCACTGAAGATGAACGCGCATTGATGGCGCGTACCGGTGGCCTTGGTCGTCCGGCTGGTCAGGCAATCTGGCCTGTCCACGGTAAGGTGATACATCAGTTTGGTGAAGCGCTGCAAGGCGAATTACGCTGGAAAGGCATGGTGATTTCAGCCACAGAAGGTACGGAAGTCAGAGCGATATCCGATGGCCGGGTTTTACTGGCTGACTGGCTACAAGGCTATGGGCTGGTTGTCGTTATAGAGCATGGTAAAGGTGATATGAGTCTCTATGGCTATAATCAGAGTGCCCTAGTCAGGGTCGGCCAGCAAGTTCGGGCCGGACAACCTATTGCATTGGTCGGTAACAGTGGCGGTCAGCAGCAACCCGCTCTCTATTTTGAAATTCGCCGTCAGGGAAGAGCGGTAAACCCACAACCGTGGCTTGGGAGATAATCAGGTGAGACAACGCAAACTCGCAAAACTCATTGGTACTACCGCCCTGCTACTCTTGAGCCTACAAGCCAGTGCAGCCCGTCTGGCAATTGTTATTGATGATTTTGGTTACCGTCCTCATAACGAAAACAAAATATTGCAGATGCCTGTTGCAATCTCTATCGCCATTCTGCCGGATTCACCGCATGGCAGGGAGATGGCCGAAAAAGCCTATAAACAAGGGCGGGAGATCTTAATCCACCTGCCAATGGCACCTTTAAGTAAGCAATTGCTAGAGCCGGATACTCTCCAGCCAACCATGAGCAGTGAAGATATTGACCGCATCATCCAGCGTGCAATACAAAAAGTTCCTTATGCTGTAGGGATCAATAACCATATGGGCAGCGCTATGACTTCGAGTTTGCCGGGAATGCAGAAAGTGATGCGTTCACTGTCTGGTTATAACCTCTATTTTCTCGACAGCGTGACGATTGGCAATACTCAGGTAACAAAGGCAGCGAAAGACACGCCCGTTCGCGTTATCCGCCGTAATGTTTTCCTAGATGATGTGCAATCAGAAGCGGAAACTCGCCATCAGTTAAACCGTGCGATTTCCATTGCCCGTAAGAATGGTTCCGCTATTGCTATCGGTCATCCTCATTCAACAACCATTCGTGCATTACAGCAGATGCTGCCAACGCTTCCCGCTGATATTGAGTTAGTTAGCCCAAGTAGGTTGTTAAGTGGCAAACCTGTTGGTGATAATCAGCCTAAATGGGGCAAGCTGTGTGAAATAAAAGAGGCACCCGCTACAGTTACCAGCCAAGATTATCTGGCCGTTATTGGCGATACTCTGGTTGATAATCCTATTGTGAACACGGTAAGCCGATATATCCAGAAACTGACCGGTGATAAATCTCAGGATAAAACAGAATAGAAATTCATATTAAGGAATAACCAATCACCTTGTTATTTCTATTTATTCGATGATAGCTTGCAATATTGCTAATGCCTCAAATAGGCGCTCAAGAGCTAAAAGCGCCTGTCAATTTTAGTGATAACTCACTCGGTCAGTTAATCCCAGTTCAGAATAACTTTACCAGACTGCCCTGAACGCATGATGTCAAAGCCTTTCTGGAAATCATCAATAGAGAACCGGTGAGTGATAATGGGTGTCAGATCCAAACCAGACTGAATCAATGTAGCCATTTTATACCAGGTTTCAAACATCTCACGGCCATAAATACCTTTAATAAACAAGCCCTTGAAAATCACCTGATTCCAATCAATTGCCATATCTGATGGAGGAATGCCCAACAGTGCAACACGGCCGCCGTGATTCATGGTATTTAATAAGGTACGAAACGCCACCGGGGCGCCGGACATTTCCAAACCAACATCAAAACCTTCCGTCATGCCCAATTCCGCCATGACATCAGTCAGATTTTCCTGGCTGACGTTCACCGCACGGGTGACGCCCATTTTACGTGCCAACTCAAGGCGATATTCGTTAACGTCGGTGATAACAACATGACGTGCGCCAACATGTTTACACACTGCCGCCGCCATAATACCAATTGGACCTGCACCAGAAACCAACACATCTTCGCCAACCAGATCAAACGAGAGCGCGGTGTGAACAGCATTGCCAAATGGGTCAAAAATAGAAGCCAGTTCATCAGAGATGTTATCTGGGATTTTGAATGCATTAAATGCAGGAATAACCAGATATTGAGCAAAACAACCAGCGCGGTTTACCCCTACGCCAATGGTATTACGGCATAAGTGAGTACGGCCACCACGACAGTTACGGCAGTAACCACAAGTAATATGCCCTTCGCCAGACACCCGATCACCCATTTTAAAACCTTTTACTTCCTGACCAATGGCAACAACTTCACCAACATATTCATGACCGACAACCATCGGTACAGGAATGGTTTTTTGTGACCAGTCATCCCAGTTATAGATGTGCACATCCGTACCACAAATCGCTGTTTTACGGATTTTGATCATCACATCATTGTGCCCCAGCTCTGGCTCGGGCACATCGATCATCCAGATGCCTTCTTCTGCTTTTAACTTTGACAATGCTTTCATAGAGATGCCTTATGCAATTACATTTAATTGCTTACCAATTCGCGTGAACGCTGCAACTGCACGTTCAATTTGCTCTTCCGTATGCGCTGCTGACATTTGCGTGCGGATACGGGCCTGATTTTTAGGGACTACCGGATAGAAGAAACCAGTAACATAAATGCCTTCTTTCAGTAATTCTGCGGCAAACTCCTGTGCCAATTTCGCATCACCTAACATAACCGGAATAATCGCATGGTCAGCCCCCGCCAAAGTGAAACCTGCGGCTGTCATTTTTTCACGGAACAGGTTAGCGTTCTTCCACAGACGATCACGCAATGCATCTCCCTCTTTCAGCATATCCAACACCTTAATGGATGCCGCGACAATCGCCGGAGCCAGTGAGTTAGAGAACAGATATGGGCGTGAGCGCTGGCGCAGCCACTCAACAACTTCTTTACGTGCCGCGGTATAGCCACCGGAAGCACCACCCAACGCTTTACCTAATGTGCCGGTAATGATGTCAATGCGATCCATTACGTCACAATATTCGTGAGTACCACGGCCATGAGCACCAACAAAACCAACAGCATGGGAGTCATCCACCATAACCATTGCATCAAATTCATCAGCCAGATCACAGATAGACTTCAAATCAGCAATCACACCATCCATCGAGAACACACCATCGGTTGCAATCACAATATGACGTGCATTATCTGCTTTCGCTTTCTCTAATTGTGCTCTCAGTTCCTGCATATCATTATTAGCATAGCGATAACGCTTCGCTTTGCATAAACGGACACCATCAATAATAGAAGCGTGGTTCAACGCATCAGAGATAATGGCATCTTCCGGCCCAAATAGCGTTTCAAATAAACCACCATTAGCATCAAAACAAGAAGAATAAAGAATAGCATCTTCCATACCCAAAAATTCTGCCAGTTTTCTCTCCAGCTCTTTATGAGGATCCTGAGTTCCACAAATAAAACGAACAGACGCCATACCAAAACCGTGGCTATCCATTCCCGCTTTAGCCGCGGCAATAAGCTCAGGGTGATTAGCCAAACCTAAGTAGTTATTTGCGCAGAAGTTAATAACGTGGCTGCCATCGGCTACAGCAATGTCAGCATTTTGTGCAGAAGTGATGATACGTTCATTTTTGAACAATCCTTCAGAATGGGCTTGTTCTAATTGTTCGTTAATTTGCTGATAAAATGATGCTGACATTTATTTTTCTCCTGATTTATAAATGAAGGGTTGTGAGATATTTTACTCATTGATCAAGCTACTGACGACTCTATCAGGCAGATAATATTAACTTTGCTGTATCCGTCACGTCATGCAACCTGAATTACCATAATATTTCAGTATATTCCCCTGCTTAAGCTGCTGTCGTCATGGATGTTAGATGTTATTATAGAAACAATTTGCTTCATTAACCCGATTGTAGAGGTGAGTCGGATGATTATTGTCACTGGCGGTGCTGGATTTATTGGTAGCAATATTGTCAAAGCACTAAATGACGAAGGATATAAAGATATTCTGGTCGTAGACAATCTAAAAGATGGTACTAAGTTCATCAATCTGGCTGACTTGGATATTGCTGATTACATGGACAAGGAAGAGTTTATTGCCAGTATTCTGGCCGGTGATGACTTCGGTGATATTGACGCTATTTTCCATGAAGGCGCTTGCTCATCCACAACCGAGTGGGATGGCAAATATATGATGGATAATAACTATCAATATTCCAAAGAATTGCTGCATTATTGCCTTGAACGCGGCACTCCTTTCCTGTACGCCTCCTCAGCAGCAACCTATGGCGGCCGTACTGATAATTTTATCGAAGAGCGTCAATATGAGAAACCGCTCAATATTTATGGTTACTCTAAATTTCTATTCGACCAATATGTCCGGGAGATCCTGCCTCAAGCTGATTCACAAATTTGTGGTTTCCGTTATTTCAATGTGTATGGACCACGTGAAGGGCATAAAGGGAGTATGGCTAGCGTTGCCTTTCATTTGAATAATCAAATCAATCAGGGACAAAACCCAAAACTATTCGCCGGCAGTGAAGGCTTTCAACGTGATTTTATTTATGTTGGTGATGCCGCTGCGGTTAATCTTTGGTTCTGGAAAAACAACGTTTCCGGTATTTATAACTGTGGAACGGGTCGTGCTGAATCTTTCCAGGCGGTTGCAGATGCGGTTGTTGAATGCCATAAAGATAAATCACTCACTGTTGAACATATTGATTTCCCTGAACATCTGAAAGGTCGTTATCAGCGCTTCACGCAAGCAGATCTGACCAAACTTCGCGCGGCGGGTTATGATAAGCCATTCAAAACCGTTGCCGAAGGGGTAACGGAATATATGCATTGGCTCAATCAGGATAAGTAATCTACTCACTATGAAAATATTGGTGATCGGCCCCTCGTGGGTGGGTGACATGATGATGTCGCAGAGCCTTTACCGGACATTAAAGGCTTTGCATCCTAATGCAGAAATTGATGTGATGGCTCCCGCCTGGTGCCGCCCACTGCTGGATAAAATGCCGGAGGTCAATCAAGCATTAGCTATGCCATTAGGACATGGCGCACTGGCATTGGGCGAACGCCGCCGTTTGGGGGTCGCCCTGCGTGAACGTAAATATCATCGCGCTTATGTGCTACCAAATTCTTTTAAATCTGCCTTGGTGCCTTTCTTCGCCAATATTCCTCTGCGCACTGGCTGGCGCGGTGAAATGAGATATGGATTGCTTAATGATATTCGTACATTGAATAAAGAAGCCTTCCCATTAATGGTGCAACGCTATGCCGCATTGGCTTACGATGCAAAACCCAGTCGTGCGGCAGATCTGCCTCAACCATTACTTTGGCCTCAACTGGATGTCAGTGATGAAGATATTGCTGAATCCACCGCAGCATTCAATATTTCTGATCATCGGCCTAT
The DNA here is from genome assembly GCF_963878365.1 of Photorhabdus sp. HUG-39. NCBI lineage: Bacteria > Pseudomonadati > Pseudomonadota > Gammaproteobacteria > Enterobacterales > Morganellaceae > Photorhabdus > Photorhabdus sp. HUG-39. The sequence continues at coordinate 14,849 of NZ_CAWNWY010000010.1, forward strand.
CATCGGTTTCTGCCCCGGCGCAGAATTTGGCCCGGCAAAACGCTGGCCGCATTATCACTATGCCGCATTAGCTCAGCAGCTTATTACTCAAAAGGGATATCAAATTCTGCTATTTGGCTCTGCCAAAGATCACGAAGGTGGAGAGGACATCTGCAACTCACTGACGGGAGAAGCTCGTGAACACTGTATCAACCTTGCCGGACAAACTTCTCTTGAACAGGCCGTCAATATTATCGCGGCCTGTGATGCCATTGTGACCAACGATTCTGGTTTGATGCATGTTGCCGCAGCACTTAATCGCCCTCTGGTTGCGCTTTACGGCCCAAGTAGCCCAGATTTTACTCCACCATTATCCGATAAAGCGGAAGTTATCCGTCTTATTACTGGCTATCATAAAGTCAGAAAAGGTGACAGTGCACATGGCTATCACCAGAGTCTGATTGATATTCAGCCAGAGCGAGTTATCACTTCTCTAGAAAAATTATTACAAGCGGAGAACCAGAGTTAATGCGGGTTTTATTGGTCAAAACTTCTTCTATGGGCGATGTCCTCCACTCGCTCCCTGCACTGACTGATGCAGAAAGAAACTTACCTGATGTCCGTTTTGATTGGGTAGTAGAGGAAGGTTTTGCTCAAATCCCCGGCTGGCACAATGCGGTTGATCAAATTATTCCTGTTGCTATTCGCCGCTGGCGTAAAAACTGGTTTAGCCCAGAAATTCGTGCAGAACGTCGTTTATTCAAAGAAAAATTAAAATTACATCAATATGATGCCATCATCGATGCTCAAGGGTTATTAAAAAGCGCATTTCTGGTAACCCGACTCGCTTATGGTCCTAAACATGGTTACAACCGCAAAAGTATCCGTGAGCCATTAGCAAGTTTTTTTTATGATTGCTGTCATGCGGTCAGCAAGCAACAGCACGCCGTAGAGCGCATTCGAGAACTGTTTGCTGTCAGCCTGGGTTATACCAAACCGGCGGCACAGGGCAATTATGGGATTGCCCGTCACTTTTTAAAGCAGAAATTAGAAAATCAGGGCGATTATCTGGTTTTTCTCCATGCCACCACTCGCGATGAAAAACATTGGCCGGAAAGCCACTGGAGACAACTTATTGCTGAAATTCAGCCAACGGGTATGAAAATTAAGCTCCCTTGGGGCGCAGAACATGAATACCAACGTGCGCTGAGACTAGCGGAAAACTTCTCTCATGTGGAAGTATTGCCAAAGCTGACTTTGGCGCAAGTTGCCCAAGAGCTGGCCTGCGCAAAAGCCGTTGTTTCTGTTGATACCGGCCTGAGCCACCTCACTGCTGCATTGGATCGCCCTAATATCACGTTGTTTGGTCCGACAGATCCAGGGCTCATTGGTGGCTATGGCAAAGAACAAATATCTTTAAAAGCGGAAGATGGGAATATCAAAAATATTACGCCATCGAAAGTGTTAGCTCATCTTCAAAAAAATATTGGCTGATTAATTATTAAATCTGAGGCGTTTCTGGCAGACGCCTATTTCACGCGACTGCTTTATTAATCATGATGATTTCTTAAATTGATAATATTCAGCCAATGTCATTCCTCGAACCTGTGGCTGTAAGTCGTTAAAGAGTGCCTCCAGATCCTGATAAAGTAATTCAATCTGTTCTTCATTTTTAAATGTCGGGCTACCACCAGGCATAAATTCAGATGAATGCAACATAAATTCAATATAATCACTGCCTTCTGCTAATGTCTGTTGGACCACTTTTTTCATTTGTTCCAAATTGCCCCCTTTTGGTCTTAACCAGTTAACAGATGGAGAACGCTGTTTCCCACGTAAGCTGTCATATTTCTGTTTAAGGAAATTCATCAGTGGAGGGTGTTTATATTGAATACTCATAGGAACTTCCAGCAAAGAAGAGTCACCTTCTTTAGCAATATTCTGCAAATCCATAAAATAGGCATAAGATGGAAAGTGACGATAATCAGTTCCACCGTTGCCATTAGGATCGCCTTTGGTGAAACGCCAATTAACCCGTGGTGTTACTGAACAATCGACTTGATAACCATATTCCACCAGCAATTCAGCATAATATTCATTAAATGCCCAACGACCTGCCCGATGGCTTAACATTTTAATCTGTAGTTTGTCTTCCAATAACTTAGTCATCAGATCAATTTTGGCTCTAATTTGTTCTTTTGGAAATTCAATCAGATAAGGTTTATAACGCATGTCATCGTCGGTAAGAGGAACAAGTGGTGGGTTATTCCAGGCATGTAAATGCATACCAATTTCCCCCTGTCCTCTGGCAATAACATCTTTAGCAAATTCAATGTATAAATCATCCATTGCCATTTCATAGTTCGTCAACCAAACTGGCTTAAAACCAAAACGTTCACATAAATGCTGAAATCTCGGTAAATAATGAGTATTTTTTGTCGAGATCTGACCGTGATTTTGCCACAGGTCATCACCCTCAGTATCAATAGTGATAATAAATGCAGGTCGAGTCATCAGAATATGCCCACAATAGAATAAAATAATGGCTTTTATAGTACGCAGATCTATAAAATAGTGCAATTATCTTATCATATATATAGCAGTTCTATATCTCATTAAATCCTATATTTCGTATCTAGTCTTATCAATAAAAAACACTATGAAATGTTAGATCTTTCGGAAATTTGATTTTTCTTCTATTAAGTTCTCTTAATTTTTGGAACTTTTTTTATCCATTAACTTATCCTAATAACCAAACTTGAAAAGCGCATCTAACCTCTCTTACTTCTTAATTAAAGATAGATATTTTGCCAAAATAATATCTAAATCAAACTTCTTATACATATCCTCAGTAATTACAGGCGGCTCATAGTAGACAAACTTCATTTTTTCTGCCAGTGAATCAGTTGTTAGCTCTGATTTATATTTTTCTAGCTCACCAACCATAATTTCATTAACACCGCCGGGACACATCGTGCTAACAATGGGAGTATCACAAATCAACGATTCAATTAACACATTCCCTAATCCTTCACTGTCAGAACTCAAAACAACCGCTTTAGCTCCACGGATAACAGGTAATGGATTTTCAAGGAACCCCGTTAAAATAACTTTAGACTGTAAGTTTAAATCCACAATCTTCTGCTTTATCTGTTGAGTAATAGCCTCATCTCCGTGACCAACAATCAATAACTTACATGGAATATCTGCTTTCGCAAACGCTTCTAATAAACGATCGTGCCGCTTAACTCGGTGAAATCTACCAACATGTAATAAATAGGTTTCATCCGAATATAGGTTATTTTGCAGCGATTTTTCTTTAATCTCTGGGATGTTGAAAGGGTTATAAATCGTCACCATTTCATTAGGTGTAAGTAACAAATTATTCTTTAAATCTTTCCCTACAGCATCAGATACACAAATTAAATTCCGGTTATTATATGTCCACTTGATTTTTTGTTTCTTGATCCAGCGAGATAATCCCGTCTTATTACCAAGATATGAGTTTGAAAATACGCCATGAATACAAAACCATACATTTAACCCCGCTAACACTTTTGATTGCACGACAATACGATCAGTTTTATGCAAGTTTGAGACAATCAGCGTAGGGATTCCCTTGCGAAGAAAAACTTTTTCTAAAACCTTATCCATAGATTTAGCCCTACGGCAAATCTCAGTCTGTCTTCTAAAAGGCCCTTTATATCCATCAACATCAATGATCAGTTCAATACCACTCGGTACTGAATATTCACATTTCTCTGCCAAAGAGAGCAGCGTAACATCATATCCTCTCTGTTGCAGACCATCACAAAGCCGGATAGTGACATTTTCCGCACCGCCACCAGGTAATCCATCAATGATAAATAATATATGTCCTTTCATGATGATGAGAGCACCTTTTCGTATAATTCAATGAGCTGTTGTGATAAATGTTCCGGTGTATAACAGAGTATTCCTGTTCTCGCTAATTCTGACATTTTATTATTCAAATGATTCGAAGGCGTATTCTGAATAGCTTCCGTAATATCTGAAACAGCCAAAGCATCACATACAAACCCGTTATTCCCAGAGGTAATAAATTCAGCGCCACCACATGTCGTACTGGTTATTACCGGCAGCCCGCAAGCCATTGCCTCCAGTATCACATTTGGAAACGGATCATATAAGGTCGGTAGCAACAAACCATCTGCAAGCTGATAAAAAGGCAATGTCCTTTTCTGAACTCCCATAAACCTGATGCGCTCATTACATCCCAGTGAATTAGCTAACTGCTTATATTTTTTCTCTTCTTTATCCTGCCCCACAACGATTAAATAAGCATCAGTCGCGCTCACTGCCTGAATCGCGGCTTTTAATCCCTTTCGCTCAAACCCCGAACCAACATAAACTAAACATTTAGCCTGCAAGGGAAGGTTATGCTCTTTCCTTAATTGTGTTCTCTGAGATTCCGTTGCCGGGAAAAATTGTTTATTGTCTATCGAATTATAAATAACCGATATTTTTTCCTCAGAAAGCCCAAAATCCGTCATGACCTCCCTTTTTACCATTTCCGAGTTACAAATAACCCTTTTTAATTCCGGTGCCGAATACATCTTTTGCTCAGCATCCATCACATAACGATGGTAACGACTCGTAAAAAGTAATTTGCTCCGCCAAGGAGATAAAACACGCGCACGCTGCTGTAGCCAGCGCTGATGAACGCCGTCACCCGCACGATAAATATCACAACCGGCAATGCGTTCATGGCTTTGAACAAGATCAAATTGCTCTTGTTCCCATATTGTTTTGGCAGCTTTGGCAAATCCTCTCTCACGGCTGATGCGCCCCCATTTATGAGGATTTGCTAAATGAACATGCCAATCAGGATTAACGTCTCCCTGCCAGGAACGCGTAATAACGTTAAGCGCCAAATTTTCATTCCCTAAAGCCTCTAAGGCACGGGAGACAAAACGTTCTGCACCACCATCCGGACGATATTTCTGCCGAACAATTGCAAGACGTACTAATTTCATAATAAATTTCTCCGGGCGGCAGCAATAACCATCTCACTGGGAATGACATTCAGATAACGTATATCCGTTTTAGTATCAACATCATCAGGATCAGGTAAATCACCATAATCACCAGCCCAAATAACTTCACCTTTCGCTTCCCACGGACGCCAGAATACTAACTTTGATGGCCCAAATAAAGCGATACCCGGTGTTTTTAGCGCAGCTGCCATATGCATAGCAACAGAATCCATCCCGATGAATAAATTGGCCCCATCAATCAGCGCTGCAAGTTGAGGCAAAGTTAATTGGCCGGCAAAAGAAATCACTCTCTCTTCTGGGCAATTTGATAAAATCTTCTCTACCATCTCTTCCTCCTTACGATCTGGCCCGGAGGTAACAACGATTGTCCAACCATCAGACTGTAATGCATTAATCGTTTCGCTCATCTTTTTTTCATCCCAACATTTAAAAAACCAGCGGGATGTTGGTTGCACAACAATATATTTTTGATCTACACCATGCTTATCAAAAAGCATCAAAACAGCCTCTTTATCCTGCTGGCGGTAACTCATCGTCACTGTCGTGTTGATTAATGGAAGATTTAACAGTGAAAGAGCTGACAAATTTTGCTCAACAATATGCAAAAATTGACTATGCTCTGTCGGCACAAGATTTGTGAAACATTTTTTCCAAAATAGGCTGCGTCGTTTTGCTAAATCAAACCCAATACGCACTTTTGCGCCAGTAAATCGTGTCACAAATGCACTATACCATTGATCAGTAAGATTAATAACCAGGTCGTATTGACGATGCCTTAATCGTTTAAGCAATCTCCATTCATGCCCCAAATGTGTTTTAATTCCCTGTTTCTTCCATTGTCTATTTATAGAAAATAGATTATCCACAGCAGAAAAATTAGCCAATATTGGTTCAGTTTCTTTGTAGAGTAAGACATCAATTTCCACCGCTGGATAATTATCCTTAAGGGTATTAATAACCGGTGTAATTAATAATACATCACCATGATGTCGTAACTTTATTATTAGAATACGGTCAAATTGAGTGTATAATTTACTCATTGCATTCCCAGTATAAAGATACAGATAAAAGAGAAAACTGCCGCAACCATGTGCAGAAGCTGCAAAAAATCCACTCTACCTTCACATATAATAGAAGCACGATCTTACGCAAAAATCCTCATTTACCTCTCCAATTCTGTTCAGATCCTAGAAGCCATACGCATTTTCATACTTTCTTTGAAGCAATGTGATACTATTGACACTAATTTATATAAGTGAATTTGATAGAATGTTACTGCGTTTATATCAGGTACTTCTCTACCTTATCCAACCTCTGATTTGGTTGCGTTTATTGCTCCGCAGCCGCCAAGCCCCTGCTTACCGTCAGCGCTGGGGTGAACGCTACGGTTTCTGTGCCGGTAAAGTTACCGCTGGAGGCATCCTGCTCCATTCCGTTTCCGTTGGTGAAACGTTGGCCGCCATCCCTTTAGTCAGAGCCTTGCGCCATCACTATCCTTTTTTACCGATTACCGTGACAACGATGACGCCAACGGGCTCAGAAAGAGTGCTTTCTGCTCTGGGAAATGATGTTAATCACGTCTATTTGCCATACGATCTCCCCGGTTCTATGGAGCGCTTTCTCAATCAAGTTAATCCAAAGTTAGTCATTATTATGGAAACAGAACTTTGGCCTAATCTGATTTTCCAACTTCACCAACGTAACATTCCTCTGGTCATTGCTAATGCCCGTTTGTCTGCACGTTCCGCTGAGGGATATCAAAAAGTAGGGAATTTCATAAAAACAATTTTGCGCAGCATTACCTTAATTGCCGCTCAGAATCCGGAAGATGGTGAACGTTTTGTTGAACTGGGTCTAAAGCGCTCTCAACTGACTATCACTGGCAGTTTGAAATTCGATATCTCAGTAACACCTGAATTGGCAGCCAAAGCAGTGACATTACGGCGCCAATGGGCTGCTCGCCGTCCTGTCTGGATAGCCACCAGCACCCATGATGGAGAAGAGAGTATTATTCTAGATGCTCATTGCAAGTTACTGAAACAATGTCCAAGCCTGCTGCTGATCCTGGTACCACGCCACCCTGAACGTTTTATTAAAGCTGAAGAATTAACAAAGAAAGCCGGACTCAGCTATATTCTTCGCAGTTCTGATAAAATCCCTGACGCCAATATTCAGGTAGTTATCGGCAATACTATGGGGGAACTGATGCTGCTCTATGGTATTGCCGATCTGGCTTTTGTTGGTGGCAGCCTGGTTGAACGTGGCGGCCACAACCCGCTAGAAGCGGCAGCCCATGCTATTCCGGTGCTGATGGGTCCTCATACCTTTAACTTTAAGGATATCTGCACCAAGCTGAATCAGGCTAATGGTCTGATTACCGTTACGGACAGCCACTCTTTATTCACCGAGATCAATAGCTTACTGACTGACGAAGATTATCGTCTGTATTATGGTCGCCACGCAGCAGAAGTACTGCATGAAAATCAGGGGGCTCTTCAACGTCTACTTAAACTGCTGGAACCCTATCTCCCACCTCGGAGCCACTGAATGAGTGACAAAAAACGTCTTTCTGTTGTCATGATCGCTAAGAATTCAGCGGATCTGATAGCAGATTGTCTGACCTCAGTCCGTTGGGCTGATGAAATCATCGTACTCGATTCGGGTAGTTCAGACGATACCTGTCAGATAGCACAGGCAATGGGTGCAAAAGTATTCTCCAATACTCACTGGCCGGGATTTGGTCGTCAGCGTCAGCTAGCTCAGCAATACGCTTCTGGTGATTATATTTTTATGATCGATACTGATGAACGCGTAACATCAGAACTCAGAGCATCCATAGAACAGACTCTGGCCCATATTGATAACAATAAAGTCTACAGTTGTGCCCGCCGGAACTTGTTCCTTGGCCGCTTTATGAAACACAGCGGCTGGTACCCAGATAGGGTCATTCGTCTCTACGCCCGTGATCGTTATCAATACAATGATAATCAAGTGCATGAATCCCTTGAAACTCATGGCGCTCCAGTCGTTATTTTGCAAGGGGATTTACTTCATCTTACTTGCCGTGATTTGATGGAATTTCAGAGAAAACAGCTAAATTATGCTAAAGCCTGGGCAGAACAGCGCGATGAACAAGGTAAACAGTGCAGTTATTTCTCAATTTTCAGTCACACTTTTGGGGCTTTCTTTAAAACCTGGCTGTTGCGAGCTGGCTTTCTTGATGGTAAACAAGGGTTAGTGTTGGCTATTGTCAATGCTCAATATACGTTTAATAAGTACGCCGCATTGTGGGAAAAGAGACAACAAAAGGGTAAAAATTGATGAAAACCAAAGCCATTTATCCCGGAACATTTGATCCCGTTACCTACGGTCATATCGATATCGTCACCCGCGCCGCGGATATGTTTGACCATGTTCTATTTGCTATCGCCAACAGTGCCAGAAAGAATCCTATGTTTACTCTGGATGAGCGCATTACCTTGGCAAAAGAGGTGATCTCACATCTGGATAATGTGGAGGTGGTAGGTTTCTGTGAATTAATGGCTAATTTTGCAAAAAAACAACAAGCAAATATTCTTATTCGTGGCCTTCGTTCAGTATCTGATTTTGAGTATGAATGGCAGCTTGCCAATATGAACCGCCACTTTATGCCGGAATTAGAGAGCGTTTTTCTGCTGCCATCACAAAATCTCTCGTTTGTCTCTTCATCCTTGATTAAAGATGTCGCTCTCCACGATGGCGATATCTCATCATTCCTGCCAGAACCTGTCGCCCAAGCTATGCTAAAAAAACTGGGCAAGTAATTTACTCCGTTCACTGGAGGCGGCACACAGTAGAATATTCCCTATGCAACGCCTCCCCTAACTATCCGATATCACTAATACTGACAGTGACGGCAAAAGAAAGTACTGCGCTGCCCAAGCTTAATACTCTCTATTTTTCCACCACAAATTCGACATGGTTCTCCTGCTCTGCCATAAACAAACAATTCCTGAGCAAAATAGCCCGGTTTACCATCAGATTGCAGGAAATCTCTGAGTGTCGTACCACCCCGCTCAATAGATCGTTGTAGAACCTTCTTAATCGTTTCCGCCAGTAAATTAGCTTCACGCTCAGTTAAAGTATGCGCGGGACGATCCGGCTGAATATGGGCAGTAAACAACGCTTCATTTGCATAGATATTACCAACGCCAACAACCAGTTTATTATCCATTAGCCAGGGTTTAATCAAGGTTTTTTTATTACTGGATCGGGTGTAGAGATAAGAACCATTAAAATCATCAGAAAGTGGCTCAGGCCCTAAATGAGCCAATACCGAGCACCGTTCGAGATCATCACTCCATAACCACGCACCAAATCGTCTGGGATCGGTATAACGCAAAACCTTACCATCTGCCATCACTAAATCCACATGATCATGTTTCTCCGCAGGGCGTTCCTCTGGCAAGATACGCAAGCTGCCCGACATCCCCAAATGGACAATAATCCAACCACTTGCCAGTTCAATCAGCAAATATTTGGCCCGGCGTTGAATGCTAAGCACAAGCTGGTCACTCAACTTCATAATTTCTTCCGCCACCGGCCAACGTAGCCGACCATTCCTGACAACCGCATACTGGATCACATTCCCTACCAGATGTGGTTCTATTCCCCTCCGGCTGGTTTCTACTTCTGGTAGTTCTGGCATGGTGATAACTCCTAACTATGTATATTGCTTAAACTCTATTGCATCTGAGCAGATTAAGATAATCTTTTCATGTATTATTTCCAACTAAACTCAACAGAAATGAAAGCAGATTTATGAATATGTTTAATATTAAAAGTCGTGATAAAAGGTCATTATGGAATTTATCCATCATTGGGATTTATATAGCCCTTGTTTATCTACCTGATATAACGAGATATAAAAATCTGGTTATCGTGCTTATTAGCATTACAGCACTAACCTATCTAGTGACAGATTTTCGTCAAGTGATGCGCTCCATGCGTAATTCACTGTTTCTATCCATTTTATTATTCATCGTAGCAATGTTCTATTCAGTAGCAATTTCCGTCAATCCTGCATTGAGTTTTCAAGAGATGAATAAACCTATCTTAAATGGGCTATTATTGTTCAGTTTTACTTTTCCTGTGGTGCTGTACAAAGAAAATAAAGAAAGTATTGCCAAAATGATTCTGTACTCATTTGCCATTGGTATGCTGGCAATATGCCTAACTGATATTGGTAAATACATTATTAACTACAATAAAGGTGAAATGCCTTTTACTAACTTCAACCACCGAGAATTTTCTTACGGTTTTATTTTCTATTTTCCGGTCTTACTTTGTACTTGGGCATTGTGGAAGAAACATACCTTAGTGAGTTGGCTGATACTGGCTGTTGCTTCCGCTATCAGTCTGTTTTTGTTATTAGGTACCTTAGCTCGTGGCGCTTGGGTCGCCATTGCCGTCATCACTGCTTTTATCATCATCATTAATCGAGAATGGAAGCTGACCATAATAGCGAGTTTAATCCTTAGTTTTTCAGTTGTACTTTCTCACACTACGATCATAACTAATGAAAATACTAAATTATTATTTTGGAAACTTACTCAAACTGATAGCAGCCATCGTTATAAAAATGGTACACAAGGGGCTGCTTTTGAGTTGATTTTAGAGAACCCAATCAAAGGCTACGGTTATGGCAATAAAGTCTATCATCAGGTCTACAATGAACGAGTTGCCGACTATCCAGACTGGATATATCGCACATCCATCGGCCCCCACAATATCTTTCTGGCACTCTGGTTTGCTGGTGGAATCATTGGTTTGATTACCACTTTGCTGATGACCTTCTCAGCGCTGTACACGGGTAGCCATATTATTAGCCGTAACAATGGTGTAATAAAGCAAGCCAGTATTATTCTACTGACGGGATTTATCGGATTGTTTATTGTCCGAGGAGCCTTTGAAAATACCTATATCAATGAAATAGGTATTCTATTCGGTCTGATGATTGCTCTATATCAGCAGAAAAACGATTAATATATTATCAAACCGATTATTATGCAGAAATATCCTTTGATATTGTCTGCATAATAAGCTTTGCTCTCTGCTCCCAATTAAAACGCTCTGTCACCAACATTTTTGCATAACTAACTTGTGACTTAACTTTTTCTGGATTATCCCTCAGTAACTGAATCTGTTGAGCAAAACTTTCTGCATTCTCACTGTCAGCAAAACTGACCGCATTTTCATCAGCCACATCACGAATAGAAAGAAAATCAGAGATAACCACAGGCTTATCCATCGCCATATATTCAAATAATTTTAGTGGCGAAGTATAGCGACTGCCAATGCTGGTTTTAGTTAATGGCAACAGACAAATATCATTATCTGCAATTATCTGAAAACGTAATTTAGGTTGAATAAACCCAAGAAAATTGATTTTATCGCCAACCCCCATTTGCTGAGCAATCTGCCGCAATTGCTGAATTTGCCCTGGTTCACCACCAGCAATATTCAATACTGCATTCTCAAGATAAGCCATCGCTTTGATCGCCGTTGGAACACCTTTCCAACGATGCAAGCTGCCCAAATAAAGGATCTGAGTTGGTAATTCACCATCGTCTGATACACGTTTATCTAATGACATCGACTCGACTGCCAACATATCCACACCATCTGGCGCAATAACTATTGGCGTACTGACATTATATTCACTAATAATATCATCACTGAGTAACGACGTCAGAACGAAAATAATCCTGGACTGGCGATAAACAAAGTGTTCAATTTCTCTTAGCCTCTGATATTTACGCTGATTTTTATTTTCACTTAAATCATGCGATTCTTTAAATGATTGGGCAAAAATCTCATGACTTTCAAAAAATAGCGGAATTTCTGGATGTTCACACAATAAATACTTTGCCATTTTCAGATTACGGGTAAAAACGGCATCTACCCCATTTCTCTTCAACCAATGGGAAACCTGGAAATAGAACATTTTTTGGGTATTGAATGGAAAATACCATTTACGCCGGATATTGCGTAAAGATATCAGTCTAACTGATGGTGATAATGAGCGCCCCAAGATCTCTTCTGCGGTATTTTTACCTTCAGGCGTAACCAAATATACGTAGGCTCCCTGGCGAGCAAACGCATCAACATTCTGCAAAATTTGCAATGATGCTACCCGATAATCAGGAACCGGATAGGGATCAATATAAGCAATCTTCATTATTTATCGCTTTCAGTAAACGATTTGCCGAATGCTCCCAGGTATACATTGTTTCAATCCGTTGACGAGCTGCTTTTCCCATTTTTGGCCCCCTGTCTGGTTGAGACAATAAAAAATTAACCGCATCGACAATTGCTGAAGCATCGCCTGGCGTGACTAAAATACCCGAATTATTTTCGTTACCGACAACTTCAGGTATGCCTCCAATATAACTAGCAATCACCGGTCTGCCACACGCCATCGCTTCCGCAATTGTGATACCAAACGCTTCATCACCAATACTGGGGAAAATCCCGGCATCACCAGCAGCATAATATTCAGGCAACTGATCATGTCCTACCGGTGGATGGAAAATTATCTGTTTTTCCAGCCGTAATAGCGCAACCCGCTTTTCTAAGCGTTTCAGATCTTCACCTGACCCGATGATCAGCAATTTAACATCTTTATCCTGTAGCTGAGCCATTGCATCAATAGCAACATGCATGCCTTTCCAGCCAACCAACCTGCCGGCAAAGGTCAGCAAAAATGTTTTATCACTGATCCCAAGACGCGTTCTGACAGAAGAGTCTATCGGCCTGAATTTATTAATATCAACACCATTGTAAATCACCTTCGGGAATTGTTTAAAATGGTGCTGAATCTGCCAGGCATTAAAATGGCTGCATGCCACCCAAGCTGAAATTCGCTTACTCAGCTTTCTGTCACCCTTGAAAAAACTGGTGCCACCGCTCATATAGCAAAATTTAGTGCGGCTCTCTTTTGGCATCATTCGAGGCCAGAAAAAATCAAATGGTTTAGTCAGAATAACCCAGTCAAAATCCTCAGTAACAACTGTATCGCGAGCATGGCGAGCAAATGAGTAACGTTCAATAATACGTTGAAAACGTCGACCAATGTTAATGACTTTCTCCCTGGGAATAAATGGAAAAGTGTGAACCTGAATTGCTCTCCCATTGAGTTCTGGTTGAACATTACCCTTTCCACCAAAAATATGGATCTCATGACCGGCATCAGTCAACGCTTTCGCAAGTTCCCAGACTGCCGTCTGAATACCACCGTAAGACATAGTTACCGTGACATCAACCAAACCTATTTTCATCTTTTCTTCCTGACAACTTAGTTTCTAGTAACTTTTGCGTTGCCTGCCAGACTTGTTCAACAGATATTGCAGACATCGAGTCTTTGCGTGTGGCTTGCATATAGTGAACCGGATGTTCAATAACCACCAAATGAGAATGCTGCTGAGGTGCCAAAAAGCGGCCTGGGTGGAAACTATGATACATAGCAACCATCGGGATACCTAATGCGCCGGCTAAGTGGGTCGGCCCTGTATCAACACCAATGTACAAATCAAGTTGACTCATTATTGCTGCATTCTGTCGCATTGTCAGTCTACCAGCCAATGAAGTACACTTTTCAGCCCCTAACCTTTTTGCCAGTGACTGTGCAGCAATTTTACCGTCAACACTGCCTAATAACATAATATGTGACTGGGGATAACGGCTACAAATGTGTTGCGCTAATTGGTAAAAATGTTCAACCGGCCAATCACGATAAGCTTTTGCCGGGAAACTTTGTAACTGAAAACCAATCAGGAGCTTGTTCTCTAAATGATACTGCCGTATAAAACCATCAGCAAAGTGTAACTCCTGTTCACTCACACAATAATTCAACCGCCAGTCATTGACCTCAACATCTACCGCGCTAGCAAGCATGGCCCGTTCCTGTTGAGCAGGCATCAACATCTTTGGCTTTTCCACAGTCAGCCAATCAGATTGCAACGCGGACTTATCTGAAAATGAAACCGTTAAGTGTGATTTACGTTTCGCATACTGCAATAAAGGTTTATCGTCACTATATACTAAAGCCAGATCATAATGTTTACGGGTAAACCAACCACACCAGTTTGCCTTACCTTTCGAAAAAGCAGTCAATTTATTGATATCACTTATATTTTCAAGGATCTGTTTAGTCCTTTTATGAGCCATAACATCAATATTCGCACCAGGCCATTTCTGCTTTAAAGCACGAATCACCGGCGTTACCAATAAGGTATCACCGAAACGTGCTATAACAATGACCAGAATATTTTTGATCTGCATAAGACAATTATCTAATTAATCTGCCATAAAATTCAACAAAATATACAAAAAACCATTTTGTATACGATTGACCACAACAAGGTGATTTAACTAATAATTAACTTTAAAGTAATTTAATATCAATAAGTTGAACATTACCTAAAACCATAAGCCGAAGAATAAGGACCAGAATAAATCCTAAATAATGTTAACGTTTTTTACCTTTAATGCTGTGAAAAAAGATATTTTCCATTTTATCCAACATCTTATCCATGCCAAATAAAGCCATTGCACGCTCTAATGAAGAATGGCTGAATTGCAAACGCAGTTCATTATTATGAATCAATAACTCTAAACTTTTCGTCAATAACTCTGTATTTCTGGGTTCCACGATATAACCCGTTTCACCATCAACTACCGCTTCGGTAATTGCACCAACGGAGGTTGATACAACAGGTATCCCACACGCCATTGCTTGCATAATGCCTTGTGGCACGCCTTCATTACCAAAAGAAGGTAATGCAAATAAATCCATCGCATTCAAACAATCAGGAACATCCTGACGGTTACCTAAAAAAATGACACTGTTTGACAAACCTTCTCGCTTTACTAAAGGTTCCAATGACTTACGTTGTGGACCATCACCAACAAACAAAAGTTGCCAATCAGGATATTTCTGGTGCAGAACTTTCCAGCTTTCCAACAGATAGCGATGCCCTTTCCAGGTTCTCATGGTCGCAACGACACCTAATGTCGGTTTATCTTGAATCCCAATCCGCTGACGGCAAACTTTCTTATCTTCCGGTCGGAAACGATCTAAATCGATGCCGGTAGGCACTGATGTCATATGCTGTAATGGATAACGATTATCGGCATGCAGATGTTGGCGTAGTTTTTCGCCTGTAGTCGCAATATGCTGGCACGCTTTCAAATACAACCAACGAGTTGATATTGAATTAGAAACATGAGTAGAAACATGCCTGGTTCTAACCATTGGCGGCATATGCCTTAACGTTGCACAAGCCACAGCAACCAACCATGCATCCGTCGAGCTATGTGTATTAATAACGTCAAATTGACGGCCTTCTTTTTTCAACCAACGACGCATAGCAAGAAAGCAGGACCGCCGCTTTTTTTCAATCGGCAGGGCTACGGCCGGCACACCATAAGATTTTGCTTCACGGTAGATATTAGAACTAGGACAACAGACAATAACCACCTTGTGTCCACGTTTTATCATTCCTTGGGATTCCGTCAGGATTCGGATCTCCTGACCACCCCAACCACAAGATGATTCTGTATGTAAAATATTTAGTTTTTCTTTAGCCATTTCGGTTTCATATCTAGCCTACCGGAAAGCGTTAGTATAGCGAAACCGTATCTTACGTCTACGAATAACAGGATATACCCGTTATCTTTCAAGTTGCCTCTTTGTTGGCTGCGCTCGCTCACCCCGGTCACATCGTTATCTATGCTCCCGGGGATTCACTCCCTTGCCGTCGCGCTCCATCTTGAAATCCATAGGGTATATATATGAAATGTAGAGAAGAATCAGTGAATATCTGTTAAAACTCTTCAGACAACAAAAAACCCAGCCTAGGCCGGGTTTTTATCAAATCAACCAAAATTATTTAATCTTGGCTTCTTTATACATAACATGCTGACGAACAACTGGATCAAATTTTTTCATTTCCAGTTTCTCAGGCATAGTACGCTTGTTCTTCGTAGTGGTATAGAAGTGACCAGTACCAGCCGAAGAAACTAGCTTAATTTTATCGCGAATACCTTTAGCCATTTTTCAGCTCCTTAGTACTTCTCACCGCGGGTACGAAGCTCAGCCAAAACTGCATCGATACCCTTCTTATCAATCACACGCATACCTTTAACAGATACACGCAGAGTCACAAAACGCTTCTCGGACTCAACCCAGAAACGGTGGGAATGCAGGTTAGGCAGAAAACGACGCTTAGTCGCATTCAATGCATGAGAGCGGTTGTTACCACTCATCGGGCGTTTGCCAGTAACTTGGCAGACTCGGGACATGTCTATTCTCCAAAAATCAAATCAGCTCGAGCTTTGTATTGGGTATGGCCGCCTCGTCAGGCTTAGGAGCCTATCTCAGCAAATTCCACTGAAAAGACTCACATTTACTCAGAAAATGTGCTGAGATAGGCTCTTCTCGCCAAACCAAAGATCCTCAAAGGTGGCGTAGTATACGCCCTCAATCGCTGACGCTCAAGTCCCGCACAACCAAAGATCCATAAGGATCTTGAAAAAGTTAGCTAAATCCATCCTCGCTCAGCAAATGAAACACAACATTGCCGGCCAATAACCAGATGATCCAGCACTTTTACACCAACCAAATTACAGGCATCAATTACTTTATCTGTAACAATCTTATCTGCCAAACTTGGTTCTGCATGACCTGATGGATGATTATGAGCCAAAATAACGGATGAAGCATTCACCTTTATCGCTGATCGGACAATTTCACGAGGATGGACTTCAACTTTATTAATGGTGCCTTTAAACATCTCCTCATGACAGATGACTCTATTTTGATTATTGAGAAACAACACAACAAATATTTCTCTATCGCGCCCTGATAATAGGTTTTGCAAATACTCTTGAGTCACACTTGGACTACTCATAATATCCTCATGCATGAATTGGCTGGAAAAAAAACGCTTTGCCAGTTCTGCAATAGCCTGTAATTGTGCATACTTAGCCAATCCCATCCCTTTATGAGAACAAAAAGTGTCATAATCAGCAGAGAGCAAATGGTACAAAGATCCAAATTCTTTCAGTAGAAATTCAGCCATTCGTAAAACAGGAAGTCCTCTGGTCCCGGTACGTAAAAAAATAGCCAGTAACTCAGCATCTGTCAGAGAAACCGAACCATAAGCCAACAATTTTTCTCTGGGAGCTAAATTTGAATATATTTCTCCTGTATTTTCAGCAACATCAACTCCCATATATTCATCTCCCTGCCCTATTTCACCTGATACAAACAGTATTCCATGCCTTAAACATCAGGGCGAATATCATATTCAGGAGCTGCGTAGCCGCTCGCAAACTTATCCTTTTTTACAATCAAAGCTCAGACTCTGCTCAACTCTGTAATTTCTTGTGATAAAATCTTGGCCCCTTGCAACTTAATATTCGGACAATCATGATGGCAGGACTTTCCGGCAAACAGATTGTGCTCGGTATCAGCGGAGGAATAGCCGCTTACAAAACTCCCGAGCTAGTACGCCGCCTGCGTGATCGCGGCGCACAAGTACGTGTAGTGATGACACCAGCAGCAGAAGCGTTTATTACACCAATGACGTTGCAGGCGGTTTCTGGTTATCCCGTTTCCGATGACTTGTTAGATCCGGCAGCAGAAGCTGCCATGGGGCATATTGAACTTGGCAAATGGGCTGATATGATTATTCTCGCCCCAGCTACCGCTGATTTACTGGCACGCCTGGTAGTCGGTATGGCAAATGATCTCGTAACAACTGTCTGTTTGGCCTCCCCAGCCCCAATTGCCGCCGTACCCGCAATGAATCAACAAATGTTTCTAGCTCAAGCGACGCAACATAATCTCAAGCGCCTTGAAGAACGGGGCGTTCTCCTGTGGGGACCGGACAACGGCAGCCAAGCTTGTGGTGACGTTGGTCCCGGCAGGATGCTAAATCCCATGGCGATTGTCGAACTCGCTGAACAACATTTTCAAGCAAGCCAAGATTTAGCTCACCTAAAACTTGCTATTACCGCCGGACCAACCCGTGAAGCGCTGGATCCCGTCCGCTTTATCAGTAATCACAGCTCCGGCAAAATGGGGTTTGCTATCGCCCAAGCTGCGGCAACACGTGGTGCAGAAGTCACCCTGATCACTGGCCCCGTTAATTTACCGACACCCCCGGGAGTCAAACGAATCGACGTCACCAGCGCTCTGGAAATGAACGAACAAGTACAAGCAATAGCAGGTTCACAGAATATCTTCATTGGTTGTGCTGCGGTTGCAGACTATCGCGCTAAACAGATTGCCTCAGAAAAAATTAAAAAACAGGGTGATGAGATCACTTTTACCCTGATCAAAAACCCGGATATTGTTGCCAATGTAGCAGCAATGCAAGAAAACCGCCCTTTTGTGGTTGGATTTGCGGCTGAAACCCAGAATGTGGAAGAATACGCACGAAAAAAACTGAACCAAAAACATTTGGATCTGATTTGTGCAAACGATGTATCCCTAACTGGCCACGGCTTTAACAGCGATACTAATGCATTACATTTGTTCTGGCATGAGGGAGAAATCCGCTTACCTCATAGTAATAAGTTATTACTCAGCCACCATTTATTAGACGAGATAGTCAGACGCTATGATGAAAAAAATCGACGTTAAAATTCTTAACCCACGTATCGGGAAGGAATTTCCTTTGCCAACTTACGCCACACCGGGTTCCGCAGGTTTAGATTTACGCGCTTGCCTGGACAATGCGGTAGAACTGGCTCCAGGACAAACAGAACTGCTTCCAACCGGGCTTGCTATTCATATTGGTGATGAACAACTGGCAGCCGTTATTCTGCCCCGTTCAGGCCTTGGACATAAACATGGTGTCGTTCTGGGTAATCTAGTGGGTTTGATCGATTCTGATTACCAAGGTCAGCTAATGGTTTCCGTCTGGAATCGTGGTGATAAAGCTTTCACTATCCAACCAGGCGAACGTATCGCTCAGATGGTTTTTGTACCCGTCGTTCAGGCCCAATTTAATCTGGTAGAAGATTTTGAAGCCAGCGAAAGAGGCAGCGGTGGTTTTGGTCATTCCGGTCGCCAATAAATCTCTGTAAGACCATACCGTTTATACCCTATGGATTTCAAGATGCATCGCGGCGGCAAGGGAGTGAATCCCCGGGAGCATAGATAACGATGTGACCAGGGTGAGCGAGTGCAGCCAACAAAGAGGCAACTTGAAAGATGGCGGGTATAACCCATTATCATATTCTTTGCTCAAAATGCCATTGAGCAAAGAATTACTGATTTGTTTGTTTTGCTGTTCTTAACAAAGGTCTTGTCAGACATGGCAGAAAACGAAAATACAAAGAAAAGAAACAGACGCGAAGAGATCTTGCAGGCGCTGGCGCATATGTTGCAATCCAGTGATGGTAGCCATCGAATCACTACTGCTAAACTAGCCGCCAACGTAGGCGTTTCCGAAGCTGCCCTATACCGGCATTTTCCTAGTAAAACCCGGATGTTTGACAGCCTGATAGAGTTCATTGAAGATTCATTAATTTCACGGATTAACCTGATCCTGCAAGATGAAAAAGATACCATAACTCGTATTCGCCTGATATTGATCCTGATTTTGGGTTTTTCAGAAAAAAACCCAGGTCTGACCCGCATCATGACCGGTCATGCTCTAATGTTTGAACAAAACCGGCTGCAAGGGCGCATAAATCAATTATTTGAACGAATTGAAGTACAGATCCGTCAAGTTTTAAAAGAGAAAAAATTACGTGATGGGCAAGGTTTCAGTTATGATGAATCGTTATTAGCTTCTCAGTTACTCGCATTTTGTGAAGGGATGCTTTCACGTTTTGTACGCTCTGAGTTCCACTATCGTCCAACCCAGGAATTTGAAGCACGCTGGCCATTATTACTGGCTCAGCTACAATAAGTTATTCTACTACTCACCCCGCCCGTTATTGGGCGAGGGCTTTTTTTTGAAGCTTATCTATCAGATACCGTACTGCACACGATAGGCTTTTACTGCATCCAGATGAGCTTTCATCTCTGGCTGACCACTCAAATAATTAATCAAATCATTCAAGGTAATAATAGAAGACACTTTGCAACCATAATCCCTTTCAACTTCCTGAATTGCCGAGATTTCACCGTTCCCACGTTCCTGACGATCAAGACAAATCATCACGCCGGCAAGTGTCGCACTATGCTGCTTGATAATCTCCATCGATTCACGGATAGCTGTACCTGCGGTAATAACATCATCAACCAGAACAACATTACCTTTAAGTGGGCTACCAACCAAAGTACCACCTTCACCATGATCTTTAGCTTCTTTACGGTTAAAACAATATGGCATATCAATATCATGATGCTCTGCCAGTGCCACTGCCGTTGTCGTTGCAATTGGAATACCCTTGTAAGCAGGTCCGAATAACAAATCGCACTGAATACCGCTATCCAACAATGCTGCTGCATAAAAATGCCCGATTAACGCCAAATCACGCCCAGTATTAAACAGCCCGGCATTAAAAAAATACGGGCTTTTACGTCCTGATTTCAGGGTAAATTCCCCAAATTTCAGTACCTGTTTTTTTAGCGCAAGCTCGATAAATTCGCGCTGATAGGCTTTCATTGGTGTCTCTCCTCTTTTTGAGTCATAGTTATCGTCATACAACAGGCATAAAAAAGGCGACTATCACGTCGCCTGATCAATTTATTATTTTAATGCATTTTGTTTTAACGCATTTCTCTGCGCATCAAAAATATCCTCTAATCCTCCCTTGGCAAGGGCCAATAAGGATAACAACTCATCATGACTAAATGGTTCGCCTTCCGCAGTGCCTTGCACTTCAATCATCCTGCCATCTTCCATCATCACGACGTTCATATCAGTTTCAGCGGTGGAATCTTCCACATATTCCAGATCACAACGACCTTCACCATCCACAATGCCAACAGAGACCGCAGCAACCATTGATTTCAGAGGACTCTCTTTCAGCTTGCCTGCTTCAACCATTTTATTCAACGCATCAACTAGCGCGACACAAGCACCCGTAATAGAAGCTGTACGGGTACCGCCATCAGCCTGAATAACATCACAATCCAGTGTAATGGTGTATTCACCCAGTTTTTTCAGATCAACAGCGGCGCGTAGCGAACGGGCAATTAAACGCTGGATTTCCATCGTACGGCCGCCCTGTTTGCCTTTAGCTGCTTCACGGGCATTTCGGGTATGAGTAGAACGCGGTAACATGCCATATTCAGCCGTCACCCAGCCCTGCCCCTGACCTTTCAAGAAACGAGGAACGCCTTCTTCAACGGAGGCATTACATAACACTTTAGTATCGCCAAACTCTACTAGAACCGAACCTTCCGCGTGCTTAGTATAATGACGGGTTATAGTGATAGGACGCACTTGTTCTGCCGCTCTTCCTGTTGGGCGCATAGTGTTATCTCCGTTGTTAAATCATTATTGGGGGCGCATTATACGGCCTAACAGAGCTAATTCCTATCCTGCATCTACAACGAGCGTTATAATCTCTTAATCTTTTGTTTAAATTGGGAACGAATCATGATCCGTAGTATGACTGCTTTTGCACGGCGAGATATCAAAAGTGAATGGGGAAATGCGGCTTGGGAACTGCGCTCCGTTAATCAGCGTTATTTAGAAACTTATATCCGCCTACCAGAACAATTCAGAAGCTTGGAACCGGTGATCCGTGAACGAATTCGTTCCCGTCTGACTCGCGGAAAAGTTGAGTGCAACTTACGTTTTGAACTGGACTCACGCTCTCAAGGCGAACTTATCCTGAATGAAACTTTAGCAAAACAGCTAGTCAATGCAGCGAACTGGGTCAAACAACAGAGCAACGAAGGTGAAATCGATCCTGTTGATATTCTGCGTTGGCCTGGCGTTATGGCAGCAGAAGAGCAAGACTTAGATGCTATCAGCACTCAATTGTTGCAAGAACTGGATACAACACTGGATGCCTTTATTCAAAGCCGTGAAGCCGAAGGCAATGCACTCAAAATTATGATTGAACAACGTTTGGACGCGGTGATCGAAGAAGTCAGGAAAGTTCGCCAACAAATGCCTGAAATCATGCAATGGCAGCGGGAACGCCTGCAAACCAAATTAGAAGAAGCACAAGTACAGCTCGAAAATAACCGTCTTGAGCAAGAGTTAGTTTTACTGGCTCAACGTCTTGATGTGGCAGAAGAGTTAGATCGTCTCGATGCCCACGTCAAAGAAACCCGTAATATTCTAAAGAAAAAAGAAGCGGTCGGCCGCCGCCTGGATTTTATGATGCAGGAATTCAACCGCGAATCTAATACACTTGCCTCCAAATCTATCAACGCCGATATCACTAACTCCGCTATTGAATTGAAGGTGCTAATCGAGCAGATGAGGGAGCAGATTCAGAATATTGAGTAAGGTTTCAGACAAATTCATAAAGTCTCATAACATTTCACCATTGCCACTAAGTCCGCGTAATTGCGGACTTTTTTAACACCACAAGGTCTCATATAATTTCATTACTGCACATACTTGGGGTGTACTTCATTCTTGACGGTTTCTCTACAAAAACTAGTACTACAGCCGTAGATACCAGAAAGTTGCATTTTCCTTGATGCTCACAACTCTGAGAAACCGCATGAATTAAGCTTTTCTATGGGTGTCTTTTCTGTTGAAAAAAGTAAGTACGGCTGTAGCACTAGCAATATGAAACAATTTTTTAACATCTTCATAATCCATTCCTAAACCATCATCACTAATAGTTAATAAACACTTTTGAGTATCAATCTTTATATCTATCTTCCTTGAAAAGGCATCATAAGAATTCTTTGTTAGCTCATTGAGAGCAAATATATTAGAAGGAATCTTAATTGATAGTTCGTCTATTATTCGTCCATCAAACCTTAAACCAATTGAGGTCATAAAATTACTCCTGTTAGCTTTTAGCTAAACATTTTCTCATAATTAAAATTAATTCTTTATCCATCGTATCAGCAACACGATTACGTTTTGCCATTCTTTTATTATGAATTTCCCTATCAAGTTGATAAATATATTTGCAACCTTTATGCTCCAATAGCTCTCTCATGATCTTATCTAATGGTATTTCTATATTGGATATTCTGCGATTTCCCAGAGTCCATATCATATATGCATTACTTCTAAGATTAGACAATGTATTGTCCAATGCTTTATCTAAGTCATAGATAAATGAAATCAATTTCTTTATGTTTTTTTCATTAACTAAACTTATTAACTCTACGGTTTCAACTAAAGATAATGACTTATTCTTAATGAATTCGTATTTTTCTTTCGCATCTTTTAATGAACCACCTAAACTTTTTGAGTCAATAGAACTCTTATTCTCAAGCAGGTCATTAAATTTTAATTGATCTATATCAGATCTATCAATCCACATTAATGGAAGATATGAATACTGACCATAAGTAACGGTTGTATGATTATCACCATAAGGAGGAGAACTAACAAGTAAATCGCATAAAGAAGTTTTCTTAGAAAGATTTGATGTATCAGCATGCCAAATTTCTACTTTACTCTCTGATTTTGATCTTTTTATCATTCCTAATGATTTTAGTAATTCTTTTTGTTCTTTTATGTTTTCAATATTTTTAATAAGGTTTTTTTTAAAGACAACTAATGCAGAAGGAATTAATTCGATTTTTTCGTCAGTTTTTATATGTAACTTAAAAGTTGAACTCCGCGAATTACATACAGTTCTGACCATATTACTCATTGATAACCAGAAAATTTTTCTTGCCCATTTAGACGGCTCCGATTTTATCGTTCTATAAATAACACTGAGTTCTATTTGGATTTTTTTTGTAAACCACTTATCTATACCACCAAAAGAAACCGCAATAATTTCTTAGCCTGGTTTATCTATGGGGGAATAACCCGATTATTATGGCGATCACGTATCCGCAAATACCCGCATGTAGCTGCCAAAAGCGTATCATTAACGCATGGAGTAGATATCCAGTATCTCATTGATTTGTATTGTGAGAATCTCACTACTCCAGAGTGAACATTGATAACCAAACACCTCAAGATAAGCAACATGCGCACATACACATCAACCCAAGCCAGAGCTAATATTTCAACTGTGTTGGACACAACTGTCAACGGTGAGCCGGTTGAAATCACCCGCAGAAACGGCAGCGCCGCTGTGGTAATTAGCAAAGTTGAATATGAGAATTATCGAAATGCTAAACTGGATACCTAATTTGATCACATTATGCAGCGCCATAGGTATACTGTAGAGGCGTTAACTTACCGATGATTTGGGTGAATGCTCAGGAAATTATCGCATCCCACAATTGTATACTTCATCGTAATGGCATACAAATCTTCGATAACGACAATACACTGGAAAATCTAACTGTAGATGTCGCTACTGGTGAAAAAAGCATCAGCCAGCTGGCACAACATTTACGGCAGTTGGTAGAAAACACTGGTTCACTCAGCTAAGTAACCCTGTTTTTCCCGTACTTAAATTTAAACTTTTCTTTTAGGAATAGGATTATCCACATTAATATCAATATAGTCTAAGTTATCAACATAGAAATTAACATACTCTTTATTATTGATTTTCGATCTAACTATTTCAGGCCGACCATAAATAAAGACAAATGCTGTAGATTTTTGTGTCTGTATTATTTTTGACAACCTCTTGATGACAAGTTTTTTTACATGATATTTATCTATTAGCTTTTGGGATATAAAACAAGTTGTTTGTAGCAATTCACCATGTGAGTTTTTTATCTTTTTTTTAAATTTAATACGATATCCTTTACCTTCATACTTATCAATATAAGCCCAACCATAATATATAATTCCATACTCTGGCAACGAATCTATTTTCTGCTCCCAAATACATTTAAACACCCCAGGATATGGTATATCCATTCCAGATATATTCAACTTCCTATTTATTAACGTATCATCCTTAATATACCTTATATAACGACTTACGATAGTTCTAACTGAATAGACTTTCCCTATATTACCGATTTCTTTCAGATTAAGAGCGTATGACTTTGATAGATATTTATTCTGCTTATTCCCATGACTTTTAGTATCATCCTTCTTCTTAGATTCATAATAACTATCCGGCCGGTGAAGTATAAAAGAATCAACTATCGACTGATCAAGTGTCTTTTTCTCTCCTTGCTTAGCATTTTCAATGACACTTAATATTTTAAGAGGAACTTTTCTCTCTATTTCACAATTAGGATGATGTTTACCATAAATGCGATAATGAGGAACTACACGCATGTTCTGCATATCTTCATCAAGATTCGCGCAAGTAACCTGTGCAAGACAATCTTCGCCAGGACACATAAATAATTTTTTATTAGTAATTAATCCAGACCAATACAAATCATAAGCTCGATCAGGGTCGATATACTCATTTAATTCAATGCTATAAGCCACATCCAAAGACATATTTTATCACCATCGCATTATAATCATTCTGATAAGTTACCCCCAATCAGTTAAAAAATCTATAGTGTTTCTCTTATCTAAAAAAACTCCCCCTCACTTCCCTAAGTACAAAAATAATGAATAATTAACATAATTAATAAATATCAATTAGTTACGCTGTTAAAATTTACTATTGTCGCAGTAGCTACTTATTTTTAATGCTATACCGACGAAGTGACTATACTTATTGTAAGAAACTTTTAAGCAACACAATATCTTGAATGCTCTCTAGATTAGAGTAAAGTCTCCTAGATGTCAGAACAGAGGAATTTATGCCTAACACTATGATAAATAAATTTCCAACATTTGATTTATTACTCTCTCCGCCTATAAGTGTGCCTCAGGTAGCCAGTTTAGAACTAGCTAAAATGGCTGAATTAATAGAATCATGTCTGGCTGCTTATGACATCATGGTTCATGTAGAAAATATATCTCCAGGACCAGCGTATATTCATTTTGATTTACTTCCAGCACCCGGCGTTAAAGTTTCCCAGGTTATTAATTTATCTCACGATATAACACGCTCACTCTCTGCATCTACTATACAGATTGTGCCAATCATACCAGGGACACCCTATATTGGCTTAAATGTGCTTAGAAATTGTCGTGATACCATCTACTTACGTACTGTATTAGATTACGCTCAATTTAAAGAAATCGATTCTCATCTGGCAATAGCTTTGGGCAAAGATATTTCTGGAAACCCCGTCATTACAACTCTAACTGATATGCAACACTTATTAATTGGGGGAGCTACAGGATCGGGGAAGTCTACGTTTATTCATGCCATGATTCTTAGCCTACTGTACAAAGCCACTCCTATAGACGTTCGCTTTATCATGATTGATACGAACATGTTGGAACTTTCGGTTTACGAAAAACTACCCCATTCACTAACAAGAGTCATTAGCAATACGGAAGAAGCTGTTCACGCGTTACACTGGTGCCTCAATGAGATGAAGTGGCGTTATAAACTGATATCAGCACTTGGCGTACGTAGCCTAATTGAGTATAACCAGCGTGTACAACAAGCAATAGATCTGGGACATCCTATCCCTAATCCTTTCTGGATCCCCTCTGATGGAACAGATACGACATCATCAATGTTGATGCAACAACCCAATATTATTGTTGTTATCGATGAATTTTCCGATTTGATGCTTAAAGTGGGTAAAGAAGCCGAAGCATTGATCGTATCCCTCACTCAACAAGCTCATATTGCTGGTATTCATCTAGTGCTTGCTACCCGATATATCTCAGTTGATATCATAACCAACCTGATTAAAAGTAACATCCCCACACGGATTGCTTTTTCGGTATTCGACAAAACTGATTCACATATTATCTCAGGCCAGAATGGCGCTGAATTGCTGCCTGTAGGAGACATGCTTTACGTGGCGCCTCACTTGATTGAGCCGCTTCGTTTACACGGTGCTTTAGTTCATGAACAGGAAATACACTCTATAGTACAAGAGTGGCAAAAATATAGCCAACCTCAATATATTAAGATTACTTCTGCGAATGATTATGGAGCACCGGAGTTTGAGGATGAAGAGCTTGATTCACTATTTGAGCAGGCTGTCGTTTTTGTCATAGAAAAGCAACGAGCATCAATATCTGAAGTCCAACGTCAATTCCGGATTGGCTATAACAGAGCGGCACGTATTATTGAACAAATGGAAACCATTGGTATCATCAGTATGCCTGATAGTAATGGCAACCGGAAAGTACTAGTTCCACCATCATAAAAAACAAAGAACAAGTTACTTCTACAAATTACGTTTAGCCTTTTATCGTTGTATGCCAGTAATAGCATTAAAAGGTGCATTTGCGTGTCATGTTTATATTTCCTATTTTTATCGACACGTAAAGGTTTCATGTCGATAAAATCGAAAAATTTCGACATGTACTAGCCATATGTCGATAGAATCGACATATGGAAACCCATTCACGGCGCTGCGCTTATCGCATAACTAGGCAACATTAAGCCTGATTAAACTACGCTGCTACTTTCTCGGCTGCCTTCTCCGTTAAACATAAAAAACAGCGCGCCAGTCAGTAATATCAATCCACCAGATACCATTAAAAGAGATTGAATACTAATATAGTCAGCAATTGGGCCAAACAGCACCATTCCTAATGGCAGAGAGCAAGACAAAGCGATCTGAACTAAACTAAATACCCTGCCCATCATCTCAGGTTCGACTCTTTCCTGAAAAACCGCTGTTATCGGTGCGTTAAAACAAGGTGTTACCACACCTAAAAAGACATTGAGTACTAAATAAAGTGGGAACCAATAGGCATTACCAAGAGCGATCATAAATATGCCAAAAAACGCGCAAGCTATCGCCGTTATACGCATTTTATTTTTATACTCACCCCAGAAAGAAATCAGCAATCCACCTAAAACCGCGCCAGCACTAAATGTCATTTCATTAATGGCTAAACGCCACGGCTCTTCCCCAAATGTTCTATTAACTAATAAAGGTGTCAAAAATGCAGCCGGACTAATCAAAAAGCAGACACAAATCAGAAAAATCAAAAGATTTCTGATTAATTTATTCTCTTGCAGATAACGGAAACCCGCTAAGATTGCCTGAAATTTATTATCCGGCATGGAATCAGAAGCAATTTTAGGAATAGGGATAAACGCAACAATGCTGATGCCGATAATAGCAGTCGTTACGTCTACTAAAAAAATATTTTCCATTGAAGTTTGAGAATATAAAAAGCCACTGATAGCAGGAGATGCCAACATCATCAGTGAAGTCAAAGAAGTATTAATACCATTGACCCGCAGCAATTTATCTTTCGGCACGAGTTGCGGAATAATAGCATTAACAGCCGGCATCTGGATGCCCGTCCCGAACGAGCGGACAATCAGTGCGACAAATAACAACTCAATGCTCTTAAATCCGAACATAAAAGAGATTGCCAAACTAAGAGTGACTAATGCAATTAACGCATCAGAGGCAATACTGAGCAGCTTACGGTTGTAAGTATCCGCCCAAACCCCCGCAAATAAAGAGATCAATACCTGAGGAAGAAATGCGCAGAGTACCGAAATAGCCAGCATTTCTCCCGATGAAGTACTCAGGGTGATATACCAGACGATAGAGAACTGGACAATGGAAGAACCTAGCAAAGAAATGGTTTGAGCTGATAAAAATAAAGCCGTTTTGCGTTTCCAACCTGGAAGTAATGCACTCATTTTAACTACGCCCCTTAAAATCTAAGAGGCGCAGAGTCTGAAAATAATTATTCAAACAAAACTCCTCTAGTTCTTTTATTGTTGGTGCACCAGCAGCACCAGAACGGTTGACGACAATAGCAGCAACACGATTACCAAGTTCAACAGCATCTCTCAACGACATTCCCTGAGATAATCCCGCAAGCATGCCACTACTATGGGCATC
The DNA here is from genome assembly GCF_963878365.1 of Photorhabdus sp. HUG-39. Classification (NCBI taxonomy): domain Bacteria; kingdom Pseudomonadati; phylum Pseudomonadota; class Gammaproteobacteria; order Enterobacterales; family Morganellaceae; genus Photorhabdus; species Photorhabdus sp. HUG-39. The sequence continues at coordinate 43,838 of NZ_CAWNWY010000010.1, forward strand.
ACCAGCGCCGATGGTATCCATCACTTTCACTTTATAAGCAGCAACATATTCTGGCTCACGATAAGGCAGACATATCCACGTACCCTGTGAACCTAACCGGCAGATAATAGTGATTTTTCTTTCGCTGGAATAACGGCTAGCTTGGGCGACAGGATCACCTTCTCCGCACAATATAGCAACTTCATCACGGTTCAATGTCAGCATGGTCCGGTCAGCAGGTAATGCATTAAGAAAAGCGGAATCTATTTCTGGTAAACGTGGGCCAAAATCCAGTAATAACGTTTGCCCGTATGGTGACGCCAGTAACCAATTACACAAAATCGCCGTCGATTTACTCGCCATAACATAACCACTGGAGTAGATATACCCCCTTTCCGGCAAAACAATAGAAGAGAGCATTGCCGTACTCCAGTCAACTTCACAACCACTTACGGAGACAAAACTTCTTTCACCGTCCGGTTCAACCATTGCCAAACACCAACCATTATCAAGAGATGAATGGGTCAATGTGACCTCAAGCCCAAGGTCTTGCATCTCTTTGGTGATCTGCTCCCCCCAGTATCCATTACCAACCGGTATACCATTAATCACAGGGATTTGTAGGCGAACCAAAGCCCGAGCAACATTAAAACCAGAACCACCAATCTGCCGATCAATTTCTTTAGCTTCCTGATCTGCTCCACTCCGGGGAAGCCTCGGCAAACTAAGAATAATATCTCCCGCCGCCGCACCAATTACAGTAATCGGTAGTAAACCCGCCATCAGGCTCTCCCCTTACCGGCCTAAATATCAGCCATAGTCATATCAAATTGGAAAAGAAACAGATAAATCGCTTAGGAATGAAAACTTGCAGCAATTATTGCCGAATTTACATACATAAGAAATACTTATACTTTAACATTAATCGGGTTCAATAAAAGTTAACCTGTATCAATTATGTGATACCAACGTGATTGATCTCCAATTTATCGGTCATAGAGCGATGATAATCTCTGTATGAAACAATGACATGTAACCATTGTTGTCAAGCTATATGAAAACTCATGGAAAAAATTTATGTATTCATGAAATTAGCCTCATGAAGAAAACCAAAATGAATGAAAAAGCCAACATTTTTATCCGATTACTTCCCAAACATACTTTTATAATAAACAACAGCAAATAAAATAGCCCTACAGGGATACACAGTGAGTCGATTTTATTGTATTTTCAACGGCATGTTATCAGTGTAAGATAAATAAAAATTTAAGTTAAGAAATTAATTAAAATATAAAATTTATTTAGTTATTAGTAACAATTACTTAAAACATATTATCTATTTATGTCCATAAATATACCCAATGGATTTCAAGATGCATCGCGACGGCAAGGGAGTGAATCCCCGGGAGCATAGGTAACTATGTGACCGGGGTGAGCGAGTGCAGCCAACAAAGAGGCAACTTGAAAGATGACGGGTATAGTGCCGCTAGAGGTGGATATACAACAACAAATGGCTCATTACATTGAACCCAACTTATGGATGTTTCACAACTTGCATGCGTGATTTAGCATTATTGAGACAATCGCTGTTGATTTAAGATGAAAATAAACTTTTCATCTTAATCACAGCGGGGAATATGGGAACTCTTGATACTGCATATTTCTGGCTCACTTAACTTATTAATCTCTCAGCATGGGTATAAATCGTCGCTTTTCCGGGTTTACAAAAACCAACCAAGGTTAAATGACATCGGTCAGCGATTTCTACCGCCAATGAAGTTGCTGCTGAAACAGCCAATAAAATCTCAACCCCACAGGTGGCTGATTTTTGTACCATTTCATAACTGGCGCGGCTGGATACCAGAACAGCGCCTTGCTGCCAGCCTATTTTTGCCTTCATGCCTAGCATCTTGTCCAGTGCAACATGCCGACCTACATCCTCACATCCGCCCAATAATTTACCTTCTGGATTAATCCAACTTGCTGCATGAGTGCAACCTGTTAATGCACCGATATCTTGGACGCTAGTCAGTTGGGAGAGAGCATGATCAAGCTGGCTTAATGAAAAGGTTTGAGTGAAAGGCAACGGGGTGATCGGGCGAAAAATATCAGAAAGTTGTTCTGTTCCACAGATACCGCAACCTGTTCGTCCCGCCAGATTACGTCTGCGCTCTTTCAAACCCGCAAAACGGCGGCTAGAAAGTTCTATTTGCAACTCAATTCCACCGCTACAATGAGCGACAATATCAATACCACGAATCTCATGTTGAGATTCAATGATGCCTTCGGAAAGTGAAAACCCAATAGCAAAATATTCGAGATCTTTGGGACTTGCCATCATCACAACATGCGAAATACCGTTATAAACTAAAGCAACAGGAACTTCTTCTGCAATCCAATCAGCTTTTAATATGTCGGGATAGTGTTTTTGTTGCACGTTCGTTCTTTTTGCACCCTCAATCACACCAAATGGTAACAACTTCCCTGATTTTACGTTATACATTAGATGAGTTCCTAATAGTGTTACGGCACAATAATTGTGCGGAAAAAAGAGTCTATACTATTTGTCAGGCAATAAATCTGATCCCGCTACGGAAAGTGGTTTTAATAAGAAAGAACACATTTGAAATTTTTCCCATGATGGAATGGGTATTGTTTAAAACAATGTGAGTGAGGAGATTCCCATGCAAGTCAGCAGAAGGCAGTTCTTTAAGATCTGCGCTGGCGGTATGGCAGGTACGACGGTGGCAGCATTGGGCTTTTCACCAACCGCAGCCCTTGCACAAACACGTAATTATAAATTGTTGCGTGCACGTGAAACCCGAAATACCTGTACATACTGTTCTGTCGGCTGTGGGCTGTTGATGTACAGCCTTGGCGATGGCGCAAAAAATGCGAAAGCAACTATTTTCCATATTGAAGGTGATCCTGATCACCCGGTAAACCGTGGCGCACTCTGTCCTAAAGGGGCTGGCTTGGTGGATTTTATTCATAGCGAAAGCCGCCTGAAATACCCAGAATACCGTGCAGCAGGTTCTGACAAATGGCAACGTATTACTTGGGATGAGGCATTTGATCGCATTGCCAAACTAATGAAAGCAGACCGTGATGCTAATTTCATTAAAACCAATCAAGAGGGTGTAACAGTCAATCGTTGGCTGACGACCGGTATGCTGTGTGCATCTGCTGCCAGTAACGAAACAGGTTATCTATCGCAAAAATTTAGTCGCGCTCTCGGCATACTCGCCGTAGACAACCAAGCACGTGTCTGACACGGACCAACGGTAGCAAGTCTTGCTCCAACATTTGGTCGCGGTGCGATGACCAACCATTGGGTTGATATCAAGAACGCGAATCTGATCGTCGTTATGGGTGGTAACGCTGCCGAAGCGCATCCAGTGGGATTCCGTTGGGCAATGGAAGCGAAAATCCATAATAACGCTAAGTTAATCGTGATTGATCCGCGTTTTACCCGTACAGCATCTGTGGCGGATTTCTATACTCCAATCCGTTCTGGTACTGATATTGCCTTCTTGTCAGGTGTCATTTTATACCTATTGACCAACGATAAGATTAATCATGAATATGTTGAGGCGTATACCAACGCCAGTCTGATCGTGCGTGAAGATTACTCGTTCGATGATGGCCTGTTCAGCGGTTACGATGCAGAAAAACGTCAATACGACAAAACCAGTTGGAACTATGCACTGGATGAAAACGGCTTTGCTCAACGTGATGTCTCACTTAAACATCCACGTTGTGTATGGAATTTATTAAAAGAGCATGTTAGTCGTTACACGCCCGATGTCGTCAGTAATATTTGCGGTACGCCAAAAGAGGATTTCCTGAAAGTCTGTGAATATATTGCAGAAACTTGTGTTAAGGATAAGACCGCTTCTTTCCTGTACGCACTGGGTTGGACTCAACACTCAGTGGGTGCACAAAACATCCGAACTATGGCAATAATCCAGCTACTGTTGGGCAATATGGGGATGGCAGGTGGCGGGGTTAATGCATTGCGTGGTCACTCGAATATTCAGGGATTAACTGATTTGGGGTTATTGTCGCAAAGCTTGCCGGGATATCTGACGCTCCCCTCAGAGAAACAGGCTGATTTGCAAACTTATCTCCAAGCAAATACACCAAAACCAATGCGGCCGGGTCAAGTTAACTATTGGGGTAACTACCCAAAATTCTTTATCAGTCTGATGAAGAGTTTCTACGGAGATAATGCCCGTAAAGATAACGACTGGGGTTTTGACTGGCTGCCGAAGTGGGACAAAGGTTATGATGTTCTGCAATTTTTTGACATGATGTCGAAAGGTGAAGTGAATGGCTATATTTGTCAGGGCTTTAACCCGGTAGCTTCTTTCCCGAATAAAAATAAAGTCGTTGATGCACTGTCGAAACTGAAATTCCTGATCACGATCGATCCGCTTAATACTGAAACTTCAACTTTCTGGCAGAACCACGGTGAATTTAACGAAGTCGATTCATCCAAAATTCAGACAGAAGTTTTCCGCCTACCGTGTTGCTGTTTTGCAGAGGAAAACGGTTCAATTGTTAACTCTGGTCGCTGGTTGCAATGGCACTGGAAAGGGGCCGATGCGCCGGGAGAAGCCATCGGTGATGGCGAGATCCTTTCCGGCATCTTCAAACGTATGCGGGATATGTACCGCGCTGAAGGTGGTTCATCACCAGAGCCGGTACTGAACATGACTTGGGATTATTTCAACCCGCACAACCCCACATCAGAAGAGGTGGCTCAAGAGAGTAATGGCCGGGCGCTGGTTGATCTGATTGATATTGATGGCAACGTCATCGTGAAACAAGGTCAGCAATTAACCTCTTTTGCGCAGCTACGTGATGATGGCACTACCGCCAGTGGTTGTTGGATCTTTGCCGGAAGCTGGACGCCGGAAGGTAACCAGATGGCCCGTCGTGATAACGCTGATCCATCAGGATTGGGTAATACGCTAGGTTGGGCATGGGCATGGCCGTTAAACCGTCGTATTCTGTACAATCGCGCATCTGCTGATCCGCAGGGTAAACCGTGGGACCCAAAACGTCAGTTACTGACGTGGGATGGTATTAAGTGGGGTGGTGTCGATACTGCTGACTACAGCGTGGCTGCGCCGGAAACGGATGTTGGTCCCTTTATCATGCAACCGGAAGGTATGGCGCGTCTGTTTGCTATTGATAAGATGGCTGAAGGGCCATTCCCTGAACACTATGAGCCTTTTGAAACACCATTGGGGACCAATCCGTTGCATCCGAATGTGGTATCCAACCCAGCAGCCCGAGTGTTCAAAAGCGACTTTGAAGCAATGGGTAAGGCAGATAAATTCCCTTATGTAGGAACGACTTACCGCTTGACGGAGCATTTCCACTATTGGACAAAACATGCATTGTTGAACTCGATTATCCAACCTGAACAGTTTGTGGAAATCGGTGAAAAACTGGCGGAAAAGAAAGGCATCAAACACGGTGATACCGTCAAAGTTAGCTCTAATCGTGGTTACATCAAAGCGAAAGCGGTTGTCACCAAACGTATTCGTACCCTGAATGTACACGGTCGTGAAGTAGATACTATCGGTATTCCGATTCATTGGGGCTTTGAAGGGGCTGCGAAGAAAGGCTTTATTGCCAATACGTTGACACCATTTGTTGGTGATGCGAACACACAAACGCCTGAGTTCAAAGCGTTCCTGGTTAATATAGAAAAGGTGTAAGGGAGAAATCATGTCATTGCAAACTCAAGACATCATTCGTCGCTCTGCCACAAATTCTTTTACTCCTGCACCACGGGTGCGGGATGACCAAGAGGGCGTTGCAAAACTGATTGATGTAACAACATGTATCGGTTGTAAAGCTTGTCAGGTGGCCTGTTCTGAGTGGAACGATATTCGTGACGAGATCGGTTATAACGTTGGTGTTTATGATAACCCGGCGGATTTAACCGCTAAATCATGGACCGTGATGCGCTTCTCAGAAGTTGAAGAGAACGGCAAACTGGAATGGCTGATTCGTAAAGATGGTTGTATGCACTGTGCTGATCCGGGTTGCTTGAAAGCTTGTCCAGCCGAAGGGGCGATTATCCAGTATGCAAATGGGATTGTTGATTTCCAGTCTGAACACTGTATCGGCTGTGGCTACTGTATCGCGGGTTGTCCGTTCAATGTGCCACGGATCAACAAAGAAGATAACCGGGTATATAAGTGCACTCTGTGTGTTGACCGCGTGAATGTCGGCCAAGAGCCTGCCTGTGTGAAAACCTGTCCGACTGGCGCAATCCATTTTGGCAGTAAAAAAGCCATGAAGGATTTGGCGGCTGAACGGGTGAGTGAGTTGAAAGGCCGTGGTTATGAGAATGCGGGTCTGTACGATCCTGATGGTGTTGGGGGTACCCATGTGATGTATGTACTTCACCATGCTAACAAGCCACAGCTATATCATGGCCTACCGGACAATCCCGCGATCAGCCCGACCATCACCTTCTGGAAAGGTATCTGGAAACCGCTGGCCACGGTGGGATTTGCTGCCACATTCGCTGCCAGCCTCTTCCATTATGTGGGAATTGGACCAAACCGGGTAACGGAAGAAGACGAGGAAAATGCGCGTCGTGATACCGAGCCTTCACAGAAGTCAGCCAATGGGGAGGAGCCGCGATGAAAGGCAGGAAAGATATTATTATCCGTCACTCACCGGTTGAGCGAGTAAACCACTGGGCGGTGGTGCTCTGTTTTCTATTTACCGCCATTAGTGGATTAGGATTCTTTTTCCCCTCTTTTAACTGGCTGATGAATATCTTCGGTACGCCGCAATTGTCACGGATTTTGCATCCATTTGTCGGTTCAGCGATGTTTATTTTATTTATCTTTATGTTTTTCAGATATTTTAAACATAACTTTATCGACAAAGATGACATTATATGGCTAAAAAACATCCATAAGATTGTAAAAAATGAGGAAGCAGGTGATATTGGTCAATATAACTTAGGTCAAAAAGGGGTTTATTGGTCTATCAGTATTTTCCTGATATTACTCGCTGTCAGTGGTGTTATTATTTGGCGCCCCTATTTTGCTGATCTCTTCTCTATTCCGATAATTCGAATTGCGCTTCTCATTCATTCAATGTCAGCTATTGGTTTAATCTTGACGATTATGATTCACGCTTATGCGGCATTCTGGGTGAAAGGAACTCTTCGAGCAATGGTTGAAGGTTGGGTAACCCGTGGATGGGCGAAGAAACATCACCCACGTTGGTATCGTGAAGTAATGAAACAAGAACAACAAGAAGAGAAACGTTAATGCGTTTCGAATATAATCATCAAAGCAGGATAATCATATCCTGCTTATTGTTGATTAAGTATTATACCCGTCATCTTTCAAGTTGCCTCTTTGTTGGCTGCACTCGCTCACCCCAGGAACATAGTTATCTATGTTCCTGGGGATTCACTCCCTTGCCGTCGCGATGCATCTTGAAATCCATAGGGTATAGGTTTAATATTTTTATTTAATTTATTCTTTTATCATAAATCTTTAAATTAAATTCACTTTCTATTTTAATCTATATATTTCTTTAATATAAAAAAGCATCAAAAAATTTTGATGCTTTATTTTATATATTCACGACTCAAAAACACAATATCATATAATCATCTTTGGGAATAATCTGTAGTTCCTACAATTTATTTTATCCGTAGTTTGATAAATGAATATGGTGAATATGATTGATCTATAACTTTAGTCTCTTGAACGACAAATCCAGCTTGGTTAGCCAGATATTCGAATTCAGTAAAACTACGTTCTTTCCCTGAAAATAACACATCCATTAATATATCGAAAGATCTAGAAAATTCTGGCTCTTTCACCATATTTATCAATAACAGAGATGAATTTTTATCCATTGCTTTGCGGAAATTCTCCAAAATGAGTATTGAGTCACTATCGGACCAATTATGGAGAATATTTTTTAAAATATACAAATCATAACCCGATGGAACTGACTTTAGAAAATCTCCATTGATAAAATCTATATTGTCAGAAACGGGAAGTTCATTATATCTATCCAACACAGCGTAATATTTTCCTTTTACCTTTTCACTGATTCTTGCTAAAAGTTCCCCTTCTCCCCCTCCAACATCTAATATTCTATTGTGCTGATTAAAATCATAAATACCAAGTAACTTCCCAACGATTAAATTTGAGACTCTTGTCATTAAAGCATCAAAATTTGATTTGAGAAATTTGTTACCATCCAGATATTCAAAGAATGGCTTGCCATGTGCCATTTCAAATGCCGATTTGCCATCATCTTCAAATAGGGATTTTCCATACATTAACCAAGCGTTACTGTAATATGAGCAAATTTCAAGCTTTATCATGAATGACTCAAAACTTTCAGGATCGGCAAAAACATGACACTCATCAGAAAGCCTGAATTTATTATCGTTACTAACCAATACTCCCATTTCAACTAAGAAATCACATAATCGACTAAACCGAGCATAATTAACACCAGATTTACGGGAAAGCTCGCTTATATCGACATAAACTCCATCTTTAAAGTGAGTAGATAATCCGGTATCAACAAAAGCATGAATTGCAGCTGATCTTCTATTTGATGCAATCAGTTCAGTTAGCATTAAGCCATCCTTTATATCTGTATACCCGTCATCTTTCAAATTGCCTCTTTGTTGGCTGCACTCACTCACCCCGGTCACATAGTTATCTATGCTCCCGGGGATTCGTTCCTTTGCCGTCGCGATGCATCTTGAAATCCATAGGGTATATATTATGAAAAAATTAAGTATTTTATCCAAAATCCAAGAAATAGCATGATGATAAATTGGATATCGCAACAACCTATTTAAAACAAAATGTAATTATTAACTTTGTTACCTTTTCATGTAAAGATACAATTCACTTTGCTTTCGTATTGTTAAAAGCAAGCTACCAGATTATATTAAATTGGATAAAAAGAAATGACAAAGATCACAATTAGCTCTTCTCAGAATTCTTGATAATTAAATATAAAAAAATCACGCAGTATATATATTACTATTTACATTCATTTATAGAAGAAATAAATAATTATAAAACCTGAAAAATTATAAGGTATTTTTTAAACGTATTATTTCAGCAACAGGAGAAAAACGTCAATGAGTTCCTCTTCAAAGATCATCAATGAAAGGTAGTCATATCCTACCCATTGTTAATTAACTGCCTATCCCAATAGGGCTATTGGGATAGGCACTAAGTTTAATTCAATAAGATAAGATAAAAATATGGCATCAGATATTTTGATGCCATACTTGTTATACCTGCTTTCAGAGACACAATATCCATATAACTATTTCTTGTGGAGTTCCATAATTATACCCGTCATCTTTCAAGTTGCCTCTTTGTTGGCTGCACTCGCTCACCCCGGTCACATAGTTACCTATGCTCCCGGGGATTCACTCCCTTGCCGTCGCGATACATCTTGAAATCCATTGGGTATATCTGTAATTTATTTTACACCTAGCTCTATAATTGAATATTTTTCATTTATATCTTTGATATCTTTAACGACAAACCCTGCTTGGTGAGCCAAATCCTCTAATTCATTCAAATAACGCTCTTTTCCTAATAATAGTACATCCATTAATATATCCGTAGAGTCAATTATTTCTAATTTTAATTTTCTCACCATACCTATTAACAAAACAGTTGCATTATCATCCACAGCTTTTCGGCAATTCTCTAAAATCAGTATTGCGTTATTATCAGACCAATTATGGATAATATTCTTTAAAATATATAAATCATAACCAGATGGAACTGATTTAAAAAAATCTCCGTTTATAAATTCAATATCTTCTAAAACAGGAATTTCATTATATCTGTCCAATACAGCGTAATGTTTTCCTTTTATTTTTTCATTTATTCTTACTAAAAGCTTTCCTTCTCCTCCTCCAACATCTAATATTCTGCTATGTTGACTAAAATCATAAACATCAAGTATTTTCTCTATTATTTTGTCCGAGTTTTTTGACATAAAAGAATCAAAATTTGATCTGAACAATTCATGATTATCCAAATATTCAAAGAATGGTTTTCCATGCGCTATTTCAAATGCCGTTTTGTTATTATTCTCATATAAGGATTTTGAATACATTGACCAAGCGTTCCAGTATTCTGGGCTAACTTCGCACCTTATCATCAATGATTCCATACTTTCAGGATCGGCAAGTGCACTGCATTCCTCAGAAAGTGCAACTCCCTCATTGCGGCTAACCAATACCCCTATTTTGATTAAATATTCACATAACCGGCTAAAGCGAGAATGATCAAGACCATATTGACAGGAAAGTTCGCTGATATTTACGCAGGCCCCATCTTTAAAGTGAACAGATAAACCCATATCAACAAAAGCATAAATTGCGGTTGATTTTCTACATGATGTAATAAGATCGATTAGCATAGCGTTATCCTTTATATCCGTTATCTTTCAAGTTGCCTCTTTGTTGGCTGCACTCACTCACCCCGGTCACATAGTTATCTATGCTCCCGGGGATTCGTTCCCTTGCCGTCGCGATGCATCTTGAAATCCATAGGGTATATAATTTATTTTACACCTAGTTGGATAATTGAATATGATTCGTCGATATCTTTAACATCTTGAATGACCAGCCCTGCTTGGTTAGCCAAATATTCGAATTCCGTTAAGTCACGCTCTTTCCCTAAAGATGATACATCCATTAATATATCAAAATATTTAATTGTTTTAGACTGTGGCTTTTTCATTAAAGTTATTAATAAAATAGTTGCATTATTACCCATTGCCTTTCGGCAATTTTCTAAAATGAGTATTGCATCATTATCAGGCCAATCATGAATAACATTCTTTAGAATATATAAATCGTAACCTGCCGGAATTGATCTAAAAAAATCTCCATCTATAAAATCTATGTTTTCGTAATCAGGAAGTACATTATATCTGTCCAATACAGCGTAATGTTTTTCTTTTATCTTTTCACTCATTCTTATCAGAAGATTCCCTTCGCCTCCGCCAACATCTAATATTTTATCGTGTTGACTAAAATCATAAATATAAAATAATTTTTCAATCATTTTATCTGAATCTTTTGACATTAAGGAATCAAATTTTGATTTGAGCAATTTATTACTATCCAAATGCTCAAAGAATGGTTTTCCATTCGCTATTTCAAATGCCGATTTACCATTATTTTCAAGTAAGGATTTTGGGTACATTAACCAAGCGTTCCAGAGATCTGAGTTAAATTCCCACTTTGCAATTAATGATTCCATACTCTCAGGATCGGCAAGCACACTACATTCCTCAGAAAGTGCAACTCTATCATTGCTGCTAACCAATACCCCGATTTCAATTAAGAAATCACATAATCGATTAAGTCGAGAATAATCAATACCATATTGGCTGGCAAGTTCGTTGATATCCATATAAGTGCCATTTTTAAAGTGAACAGACAAACCTGTATCCACAAAAGTATAGATGGCAATTGATTTTCTATATGATGTAATAAGTTCGGCTAGCATTAGTTGTCCTTTATATCTTTATCTTATATACCCATCATCTTTCAAGTTGCCTCTTTGTTGGCTGTACTCCCTTACCGTCGCGATGCATCTTGAAATCCATAGAGTATAAAAAAGTGAATTTTTTATCTAAAATTCAGAAAATACCATGATAATTTATTAGGTATTCTGATAACTAGAATGAGTTCATTAACTTTGCTATCTTTTCTTGGTAATATAAATGAAGATATCATTCTCCTTATTATCCAATTGGTTAACTGACTTTGGTTATGTATTTTTGGGGTTAAAATTGTTAATTATCGGGCTATATTAAACATGATAAAAAGAAATGATGAAGATTACAATTAACTCTTTTAAGGGGTTTTAAAAATCAAATAAAATAATTTAACTTAATATATTTATTTATGCTATCTAAATTATTTTCATTTCCACGAATGAACTTTCTTTCCACTTTAATATCCATATATTTTATTGATATAAAAAAGTATGTCATCAAATATTTGCACGACATACTTATTATATATTTTTTCAGAGAAACAATATCCATACAATTATATTTAAATTATTTTACCCCTAGCTGGATAATTGAAGATAATTCATCGATATCTTTAACATCTTTAATAACCAATCCTGCCTGGTTAACCAAATGCTCTAATTCCGTCAAATAACGCTCTTTTCCTGAAAATAGTACATCCATTAATATATCCAAATATATCACCATTTTAGATTGTGGTTTCTTCGTATAACTTATCAATAAAACAGTTGAACCATTATCCATTGCCTTACGGCAATTTTCTAAAATGAGTATTGCATTCTTATCAGGCCAATCGTGAATAATATTCTTTAAAAGATATAAATCATAACCTGATGGAATTGACTTTAGAAAATCTCCATTTATAAAATCTATATTTTCCAAAACAGGAATTTCATCATATCTATCTAATACAGCGTAATGTTTTCCTTTTATCTTTTCGCCCATTTTAACCAAAAGATTTCCTTCTCCTCCTCCAACATCTAATATTCTGTCGTACTGGCTAAAATCATAAATATCAAGTAGCTTTTCAATGATTTTATCTGAGATTTTTGACATTGAAGAATCAAAATTTGATTTGAGTAATTTATTACTAGCTAAATATTCAAAGAATGATTTTCCATGCTCTATTTCAAATGCCGGTTTTCCATCATTTTCAAGTAAAGATCTTGGATACATTGACCAAGCGCTCCAGCAATCTGGACTCAACTCCCATTTTACAATTAATGACTCCATACTTTCAGGATCGGCAAGTGCACTACATTCCTCAGAAAGGCTAACTTTATGGCCGTGGTTAACCAATACCCCAATTTCAATTAAAAAATCACATAATCGATCAAGTCGTGAATAATCAATACCACATTGACGGGAAAGTTCGTCTATATCTACATAAGCTCCATTTCTAAAGTGAATAGATAAACCGGTATCAACAAAAGCGTAGATTGCGGCTGATTTTCTATACGATGTAATAAGTTCGGCTAGCATTGAGTTATCCTTTATGTCTTTATCTTATATACCCGTCATCTTTCAAGCTGCCTCTTTGTTGGCTGCACTCGGTCACATAGTTACCTATGCTCCCGGGGATTCACTCCCTTGCCGTCGCGATCCATCTTGAAATCCATAGGGTATAAATAGAGTAAGTGTTTTATCTAAAATACATTAAATACCATAATGAATAATTGGATATTTCGATAACTAATATGTGATTATTATCTTTGTTACCTTTTCATCGTGAGATAATAAAAATTCCACTCTCCTTATTTGCCCATTGTTTAACTTACTTTAATAATGCATTTTTAAACAGAATTGTTAACTATCAGACTATATTAAATTCGACAAAAATAAATGACAAAGATCACAATTAACTCTTCTCAGAAACTTCCAATATAAAATAGAATTGTTTAATATAGTTATTAATCGTTTTTATTGTCAGAGAGTAAGTTTGCTTTCTATTTTAATACTTATACCCGTCATCTTTCAAGCTGCCTCTTTGTTGGCTGCACTCACTCACCCCGGTCACATCGTTATCTATGCTCCCAGGGATTCGCTCCTTTGCCGCCGCGATGCATCTTGAAATCCATAGGGTATATACATTTAATTATTAACATAAAATAAAATGTGGCATCAAATATCTTGATGCCACATTATATATATATATTTCACAATGATCGATTATAAATATAATCATCTTTGGAAATAATCCTAAACCCCTAATAATTTATTTTACCCCTAATTCTATAAATGAAAATATTTCATCTAAATCTTCATAAGATCGAATGACAAGTCCCGCTTGGCTAGCTATATCTTCGAATTCAGACAAATAACGTTGTTTCGCTGAAAATAGCATATCCATTAATATATCCACAGATTTAACTACCAAGGATTGTGGTTTTTTCATTAAGGTTATTATCAAGAGGGTTGTGTTATTATCCATCGCTTCTCGGCAATTCTTCAAAATGGATATAGCATCATTATCAGGCCAGTTATGGAGAACATTTTTTAAAATATATAAATCATAACCTGTCGGAATTGGCTTAAAAAAATCTCCGCTTATGAAATTTATACCTTCTGAAATAGGCACTTCATTATATCTGTCCAATACAGCGTAATCTTTTCCTTTGACCTGTTCACTGATTCTGATCAAAAGCTCTCCGTCTCCACCCCCCAGATCTAATATTCTGTTATGTTTATTAAAATCATAAATAACAAGCAATTCTTTAATTATTTTATTTGTGTATTTTGACATTAAAGCATCAAAATCTGATTTTAATCCCTTATTACTATCCAAATGCTCAAAGAATGATTTTCCATGCACCATTTCAAATGCCGATTTACCATTGTTTTCCAGTAAGGATTTTGGATACATTAACCAAGAATCCCAATGTTCTGAATTGATTTCATATTTTACTGTTAAGAATTCTACGCTATTAGGATCAGCAAGTGCACTGCATTCCTCAGAAAGTGCAACCCCTTGGTTGCTGCTAACCAATACTCCTATTTCAATTAAGAAATCACATAGCCGATTAAGTCTTGAATAATCAATACCATATTGACTGGCAAGTTTGTTAATATCTACATAGTCTCCATTTTTAAAGTGAATAGATAAACCAGCATCAACAAAAGTATAGATTGCAGCGGTTTTTCTATATGATGTAATGAGATCGATTAGCATTGAATTACCCTTTCTGTATTTTTAAATGAGGTTATTATATAGAACATAGATAGTACCACTATAACTAACCATATATATCCGTCATCTTTCAAGTTGCCTCTTTGTTGGCTGCACTCGCTCACCCCGGTCACATAATTATCTATGCTCCCAGGGATTCACTCCCTTGCCGTCGCGATCCATCTTGAAATCCATAGGGTATATAGTTGAAACACTTTTATCCCCAAATGTAATTATTAACTTTGCTATCTTTTCCTTATGAGATAATGAAAATTTGATTCATTTTTGACAATTGCTTACTCACTTTAATTATATGTTTTTAGCCGTAAGTAATTAACTCTCAGACTATATAAAATATGATAGAAAGAAATGTTAAAAATCACAATTAACTCTTTTTAGGGGTTTTTAAGATTAAATTAAAAGATATGCCTTAATAATATTTTTCTTTCAGAAAACTCACACAAAGAATGAATGATTATAAAAAGATTGATAACCATTTCATGAATATATTGATTATTACCGACCACATAATTTCAAGTATTATCTCTGTAGCCCAGAAACCACTTTTGATCTATGCTGAACGCTAAAAACAAGCTTAAGATTATTATCAATCTAAAAGCCCCACAGCAGGAAGATAGAACTTAATGAGTATCCACATCGTTCCTCAAGAACAGCTGAGCAAAGATCGCATCAATGAAAAAACAGCAGATTATATCCCACCATTGCTTTTTGCTAATCTGAGAAATCTTTATCAGCATCGAGCAGAACGCCTGCAACAATTGGCAAAAGAGAGTCCATTCGTTGATTATCTTAACTTTTCAGCACAAGTTGCCCAAGCTCAGCAAAAAGCGTTGCATGATAATCCATTGAAAATGGAGATAGCAGATATCTTAGAAAAATCTGTCATTGAAGGTAAACCGCCTCTGGATTGCAAAACCTTCCAACGTACTGAACACTGGCAAAAATTACTTCACTCTCTGATAGCAGAATTACTGCCAGATGCGTCGGAACATGTTAATGCCGCTCTGGATAATCTAGAAAAAGCGCCAGAACAGGAGCTGGAACAGATGGCCGATGCTCTGCTGAAAAATGAATTCAGTAAAATCAGCCCTGAAAAAGCACTTTTTATCTGGGCGGCACTTTCCCTCTATTGGGCACAAATGGCAAATCAAATCCCAGGAAAAGCGAGGGCAGAATATGGTGAACATCGTCAGTTTTGCCCGGTTTGCAATAGTATGCCGGTCTCTAGTGTCGTTCATATCGGCACAACCAACGGGTTGCGTTATCTGCATTGTAGTTTGTGTGAAAGTGAATGGCATGTGGTACGGGTAAAATGCAGTAACTGCGAACAAACACGCGATCTTAATTATTGGTCACTGGATAGTGAACATGCCGCTGTGAAAGCGGAAAGTTGCGGCGATTGTGGTAGTTATTTGAAAATTCTCTATCAGGAGAAAGATCCGAAAGTTGAAGCTGTTGCTGATGATCTAGCTTCACTGATCCTCGATGCCAAAATGGAAGAGGAAGGTTTTGCCCGCAGTAGCATCAACCCGTTTTTGTTCCCAAATGAGTAACAATGAATTGACGGAATTGCCATGACACATAAACCATACCCATTGTACAGCCAGCTCCCCGCCATTGATCGTCTATTGCATGAGCCACAGATAGCCCCATTCGTGGAACAATATGGACAGACGTTGGTCACTGCCACATTAAGAGGAATGCAGGAGCAGGCCAGAATCAATATCAAGCAGTATCAGGTACTGCCTGATTGGTGTGATAACTGGGCCTTGGCACTTGGTCAGCAACTGGAACAGAAACAAGTTTTGGCTTTAAAGCCGGTGTTTAATCTTAGTGGTACGGTGATTCATACCAATCTTGGCCGAGCATTAATGGCAGAATCAGCGATTGAAGCGGTAACACAAGTGATGCGTTCACCTGTAACGTTGGAATATTCCCTCAATGACGCCGGACGTGGACACCGTGACCATGCTTTGGCGGATTTACTGTGCGAATTAACCGGGGCGGAAGATGCCTGTATTGTTAATAACAATGCAGCGGCGGTGTTGTTATTGCTGGCAACCGTAGCATCCGGTAAGCAAGTTGTGGTTTCTCGTGGCGAACTAGTGGAAATTGGTGGCGCATTCCGTATTCCTGATGTGATGGTTCAGGCAGGATGCCGATTAGTTGAAGTCGGCACAACAAACCGCACTCACCTGCAAGATTATCGGCAGGCGATTAATGAAGAGACCGCTCTCCTCATGAAAGTGCATGCCAGTAACTACAATATTGAAGGTTTTACCACGGAAGTGTCTGGCCGTGAATTGGCCGCTCTGGGAATAGCCTCGCAAATTCCTACTGCAATTGATCTGGGTAGCGGTTCCATGATCAATATGGCGCAATATGGCTTGCCAGCCGAACCTATGCCTCAAGATTATCTGAATCAGGGCATCGATTTGGTCACTTTCTCTGGTGATAAATTACTGGGGGGACCACAAGCTGGCATTATTCTCGGCAAAAAGCGCTGGATAGAAGCAATCCAGCGTCATCCGCTGAAACGTGCTTTGCGGGCAGATAAGATGACGCTGGCCGCTTTGGAAGCCACATTGCGGTTATATCAGCGCCCCGAACAGCTTTGCCAACAGTTGCCAACGTTACGTCTGTTAACCCGTTCACAACAACAAATGCATGATATGGCACAACAGCTATTACCTCAGCTTCAAGCACATTACGGTGACCAATTTATTGTTCGTGATGAACCCTGTTATTCACAGATTGGCAGTGGTTCACTGCCGGTTGATCGTCTGCCGAGTTGGGCTTTGACTTTCGCTGCCGTTGATGGTCAGGGGAGCTCGTTAGAGCGGTTGGCCCGGTGCTGGCGTGGATTAGCGAAACCCGTTCTTGGTCGTATCTCTGGCGGACGTTTATGGCTGGATTTACGCTGTCTTGAAGATGAAAAAGCACTATTGCAGGCACTATTGCTGTAATTTTCTGAAATACAATAATTTTCTGAAACTATTATGATTTTTGCCACCGCGGGCCATGTTGATCATGGTAAAACCACACTTATTCAAGCGATTACCGGCGTTAATACAGCCCATTTACCGGAAGAGAAAAAGCGTGGGATGACCATCGATTTAGGTTATGCCTATTGGCCGCAACCGGATGACTCTTCGGTTGGTTTTATCGATGTGCCCGGACATGAGAAATTCCTCGCTAATATGTTGGCAGGGATCGGAGGTATTGATCATGTTTTATTAGTGGTTGCCTGTGACGATGGGGTAATGGCTCAAACGAGAGAACATTTAGCTATTCTGCGTTTGATTGGCCGCCCGGCGATGACAGTTGCGCTCACTAAAGCAGATCGAGTGGAATCGCAACGAATAGTTGAAGTCCGCCAACAAATTGAACATCAACTGGCAATGCAGGGTTGGAGCGAGTTCCCTCTGTTTGTAACGGCTGCGGCGGATGAAGAAAGTATTGTCCCTTTGAGGCAGCATCTGTTGCAGTTGCATCAGCAAAATAAGCAGCATGAAAAATTACATCAGCGTTTTCGTCTAGCGATAGATCGCGCTTTCAGTGTAAAAGGAGCGGGTCTGGTCGTAACGGGAACAGCATTGGCCGGCCGGGTCAGGGTGGGAGATACCCTCTGGCTAACCGGCCGGGATCAGCAAGTCAGAGTACGTGGCTTGCATGCTCAGAATCAACAGGCCGATACGGCTCAAGCCGGGCAACGTATTGCACTGAATATTACTGGTGATGTGAGTAAAGAACAGGTTTCCCGTGGTGATTGGCTACTTTCCCACAAACCCTTTGAGCATGTAGAAAAGGTATTGGTGGAAGTAGAAACTGATGAACCTTTGCGAAACTGGCAACCAATTCATATTCATCATGCTACCAGCCATATAACGGGGCGAATTTCATTACTAAATCAACTTTCTGATAAGCCTCTGCTGGCTGAATTGACGCTTGATAGCCCATTGTGGTTGGTTGAGAATGACCGGCTGATATTGCGAGATATCAGTGCCAAAAAAACAGTTGCTGGTGCGCGAGTGATAAATCTAAATTCCCCCCGTCGTGGTAAGCGCCAGCCAGAATTTTTGCATTGGCTCACTCGGCTTGCCAAAACATCAGATCATGCAGCTAATTTAGCGCTCCATTTGCCACGAGGCGCACTTTCTCTCAACCACTTTTCTTGGGCACGTCAGTTAACGGAAGCAACTCTCCACCAGCTACTCATTGATAAGGATGTGATTATTGCCAATGGTATGGTGTTATCACAGAACAATGCCAGATTAGCAAAGCAGAAATTACTACAAGTTTTGGCTGAATATCACCAGCAACATGTCGATCAACTGGGTTTAGGCAGAGCACGTCTAAAACGGATGGCGCTGCCAACGCTGGATGAAGCGCTAGTTTACACTTTGATAGATGCATTGCTCAGTGATGGACAGCTAAAGCAATTACGAGGTTGGTTATATCTTCCTAAACACGGTTTGTCTTTTAGTGATGAACAGGCAAAATTATGGCAACGAATAGCCCCCTATTTCACAGATGATCCGTGGTGGGTACGCGACCTGGCTGCTGATTTAAAAGAAGAAGAGGCAACAGTCCGCAATTTGTTGAAAAAATCCGCTCAATTGGGGCATATTATCGCGATTGTTCCTGATCGTTATTATTGTAGCCAACGAATTCAACAATTCGCGGAGCTAATTCGCCAATTTAATCAAGATTATGGTGCAATTACCGCTGCGGATTTTCGTGATCAACTCGGTATCGGTCGTAAATTGGCTATTCAGATATTGGAATTTTTTGATCGCAGTGGTTTTACTCGTCGTCGGGCTGAGTCGCATATTCTCAGAGATAATGGGCTATTCTGATGATTTTTTTATTTAAAATATAGATGATTTCGGCAAAATCACCGTCTTGTTTCATCGATTCAACTGATCTGTGTTATTTTGCCAACCGTGGACCATCTATTAATTGGATTCAATACGATATGAAAAAGAAGATAATATCGGGTGTTTATCTGGGATTATTGTTTATTGCAACTTTAATACTGGTTTTTGAAAAAAGTGAAGATATTTACCCGGCACTGATCGCTGTCGGCGTGTTTGGTGTGATATTTGGCCTCGTGTTTTTTGTGTCAGCCCGGTTACTGTTTTCTACGGCCTTTACCGGAACACTGTTTATTATCTTTAAGTTCCTCAATCAGATAAAAGTGCATTACTACAAAGAACAGTTGATGTTCTCCGATCTAAACTTGATGTTTGATCCTGCCAATCAGGAAACATTACGCCACTATTGGCTGGCCGGTTTAGGCGTTGTCGCTATGTTTATCTGGTTGATTTTTAACATGACGCTGAGTTGGAAAAAATCATCTCCCCTCCGTGGATTCAAATGGCGTACTGTCGGCTTGGTTCTGGCGGCGTTCTGTACATGGGAAGTGAGCGCTACTGCCAATGCATTCAGAGCGCAGTGGGAATCTTCACTACCAAAAGGACGTGGTACAGTCACCAATATGGTGATGTCGGCTAAAGATGCCAAATATCATGCGCCTCAGTTTGGGCAATCATCCGATTATTTTCTACAACAGGCTAGGAATATTGTTCTGCCTGTACCGCAGTCAGCGATTAAACCTGACGTGGTGATGTTATTACAGGAATCCACCGTGACTCCGCATATCTATCAACTGCCTGATGATACCCGCTTACCTAATCTTTATATGTTTCAGCGGGATTTGGGTGTCAGCGCACAAAGTCCAATGCGGGTGCAAACTTTCGGTGGTGGTACCTGGTTATCTGAATTTTCTGCTCTGACGGGCTTAAATACAGATGATTTTGGCTCACGTAAAAATGCGGTTTTTTATTTTATTGTTGATCACCTGAAATACAGCTTGTTCCGTGAAATGAAACAGAATGGCTATTACACGGTTGTTTTGACGCCATTTAATAAATCTTCTTATCATTCCGGTCATGCCTATCAGACTCTCGGCGTTGATCGCATTATTCAGCCACAGGAATTGGGATATCCCGCCAGTCTCGATAAAAATCTGTGGACTATCTCTACCCAAGAGATGTTGGGCTATGTGAAAGAAATTTTGGCACAGGAAACGAATAAGCCGCTCTTTATTTTCTCACTGACTATGTATGAACACGGCCCATATGATGAAGATCATGCTGATGATTACGAGCTTGCCGGACATGTAAAAAATTCACAGGCAGTGGGTAAGTTCAGTCACTACATGGAGAAAATCAAAGCTTCTGATCCGGCAATCAAAGATTTCAGTGAGTTTGTTGCTAAACGGGAAAAGCCAACCATGTTCCTCTACTTTGGTGATCATCAACCCAATATCAGCCTAAATCAGTACAATGGCGTATTTTCAAATCCGGGTCATATCACCCAATTTACTATGCGGGATAACTTGCACCAGGGAGCATCTATTCAGACTGATGAACTGACGGATATTTCATTCCTCGGTAGCATGATTATGGAGAGAGCTAAACTGGATGCTTCACCTTTTTATCGCGCGAATATGACAATGCGTCATCTCTGCCGGGGAGCGTTGGATGATTGTCAGGATAAAGCGCTGGTGGAAAGTTATAAACACTATATTTATCAGCAACTAGACGTTGCAGGTAAAAAGTAAGTTATACCCGTTATCTTTCAAGCTGCCTCTTTGTTGGCTGCACTCACTCACCCCGGTCACATAGTTACCTATGCTCCCGGGGATTCGCTCCCTTGCCGTCGCGATGCATCTCGAAATCCATAGGGTATATATACCCATAATGTGAGTAGGTGCCATATTTATATGGCACTTGCTGTAGATAATGTTGATGAGAATGTTAATCCCACCCAATTTTCAGACGCTTTGCTCTGGCTTGTAACCCTCCCAATATCGAGTTACTGATATGAACAGGGAAATCTATCGGCAACTGGCCTCTGACATTCATGACAACGGTATCAACCGTCTCAGCATATTCAGTAAGAATTCTTGCCATCGAATCCTTATCAAATCCAGCGGCCTTGGCTGTTTGAAAAAAGTGCCTTGGGAATATCTGCTCTATATTGTACTTCCTACCTCTCGTCCCAGTTAGCCCCATCGCCAATTTGGCATCTCGGGGATGAAGCCCTCTGCCTCCGAATACAGGGTACATGGAAAGAATGTCATAAAAAGGCGTTAGCCGATAATGGCCCTCAGCCTCAATAAACAGTGAAAAGTTTTTTGCATGGCCGTCTGTGGCAGCCAACAGCCAAAACAATACTTGGATCTTCATAAATTCATAACGGTCAGTCTCGGCTTTAACCGAACCCAAGAGGCAGGACATGATCTCGGGAATCCCAGGGCCACCATGACTCTCACACTTTTTCGCCGAAGGTTAGCACTTTCTCTAGTTCCACCTCGGATAAGGGCTTATATTCAATCCTCTTGATTGGCTTTGGTGAATAAATACTCCAACCCGATAACCGTTCATGTAGACATCCAGTGCTGCCATTACCACTCCTCTTTCCACACCGGGTCCGACGTTGTGCAATCATCTTCCACTGACGAATTTATCTTAGTAACGTTTCTTGGCCGGATATCGAGTTCTAAATTCAACGCCGACATAATCTTAAAGAAGGTCTCCAGCTTGGTAGAATCTGGGTGTAGCTCAAAGCTTGATACCGTGTCCTGCCGAATACCCACTTTGCTTGCCACTTTGCCCTGAGAAAGTTTTTGAGTAAGCCTGATATCTTTTAAATATACGCTAAGTTGTTTCGAGTTAGTCACTTTCATATTGAGATCAACCAATTTGAAAAGTTAACCTCATTGTTACACGCTATGACAGGTAAATCAATTTTTACACGCTACAGCCGGTAAATATAGTTTTACCTGTTATAACCGGTAAATAAAAACATATTATTAGTGACAAAGTGAAATATCCTTAACATACTTATTTGGTGCCATCCATGATGATTTACTACAGATTAAATATCCCTCAGATTTCAATTCATCATCAACATAAAAAGATACAAATAAAGTAAGAATAAATCCAATTATCGATACACATGAAATATAATCCCCAATTTTACTATTAAGACGTTTCACCTTACCCAATGATATTCTATATAAAATAAAAGAAATATAAATCAACACAGGACTAAACCAAATAGCTCCCGCGCTTTTCCATGAGAATGTAATAACACTATCATGCTTAAAAAAATCGATATAATTATTCAATGAAAAAAATATAGATAACACTGCCATAAAAAGAAGTAATAAAATTCCAGAATATAATTTGGCTTTATTTTCATTTATATTATCCACGACTAAACCTACCCCACATATTAAAAAACTGATCCGGATGATATGGTGTCGGATTTGTTTTTTTATTTTTTATATTTTATATTATCGTTTCACTAATTTTAAAGTGGTCATCTAACCAATATAAAGCAAGAGAAGTTAAAAACCCAATCGCAAAAACGCCAAGAGCTACAAGCATAAGACTTCCCCCTAAAGCTAAAATTGGAGAAACGATTAGAGTATTAGTAGCCGTAGCAATACCTATTGAGATAGCTAATTTTGCACCATCAATTGTTAAATTAACGAATAAATCAACCAATCCATATTCATCTTTAAATATTAACTCAACTAGTCTATATGCGGCTGAGAATACTATACCGAATCTAGCGCCTTGGGCAATTCCAGCTTCAATACCTAGCGTACCTACCCCAAAAGACACTATACCCAATGGATTTCAAGATGCATCGCGACGGCAAGGGAACGAATCCCCGGGAGCATAGATAACTATGTGACCGGGGTGAGTGAGTGCAGCCAACAAAGAGGCAACTTGAAAGATGACGGGTATATACGTGGATTATTAGCCAGATATCTTGTAGCGTTTAAATAGTTTCTTACACTAGGGTAACCTGATAACTTTATATATCTTCTTCCATCCTTACCAAAATACTCTGTTGCTTCCACACAGAAACTTCTTAAATCATTTACTATTCTTGCCACCCCAAAAGAATCATGGATATTACCAGAAAATGATGAAGCTGGATCAACATATGAATAAAAGGTTTTAATATTATTTTTCCATGAATTATAGAAATTATGATCTAGTGTTTTCATATAATCTATAGCTTCATCTTTTGTCAATAAAGCAATAACTTCTTGGTTTAGTTTAAATTGATGTTCCAATTCCAATAGCATACGGTTATATTTTTGCTCTTCTATTTGCTTCTTAAAATCAAGATGATCTTCTAATCTGTAATCATTATCAACAAATGTTTTTAACCGTGGGTCATACTTCATCTTGTAACTCCATCTATATTATATACCCGTCATCTTTCAAGTTGCCTCTTTGTTGGCTGCACTCACTCACCCCGGTCACATCGTTATCTATGCTCCCGGGGATTCGCTCCCTTGCCGTCGCGATCCATCTTGAAATCCATTGGGTATATAGCTTATTGAAATTTTATTTCATATTTTATCGGACTTAGCTATTTTTTCTTTAATTTTTCTGAATTGTTGGGAACTGGATCAAGTTTCCCTGTTGAGGATTGACACTCTGTTTTAATCTGTTCGATAAGATGATAGGTGGCTGCAATTGCGTTTGGCAAAAATCTTCCTGAGGCAACCGCATTATCCAACTGTTATCAGATGAATACTTGCGATCAACATGCACAGATATTCATTCTATTTGCAAATAGTCTAGAACGTTTACCAACGCAACTACAGTCTTTCTTGCAGTACGCATATAAATTAGCTAATTTAGCTAAATTAGCTAGATGTTCGATGGTAAAGGTTATGATAAACGAACAAGATATTTACGAAAGGATCAAGCAGGTTTTAGCGAATGCGCCACGCAATCAGTACACGGCTGAGCTGCATCTACAAATGATTAAGTATGCCGATGAGCTGAAGAACATTACAGCTAAAGACTTTTGTGAAGGTGTTGGGCTTACCCAAAGTTTTGGCACTGAGTTTAGTAAAATGCGCAATTTGACGCAGCGTTTGAAAACCGCAGGACTTAATACGGATCTGCTTTAAGACAATTTTGTCGATGTAAATTACCAAAGCCTGAACGATGAATATGCCTGTATAAGTGGAGTATAAGTATGACTATTCAGACCAATAAGTACGCTAAAGCACGCTTTTTCAAGTGTGCATTGCAGGTAAATTCTTCAGGCTACATAAAATATCGGGGGCAGCAACAGGCGCTTTCTGAAGATGACTATAACCAGCAATTGTTAAATGCTGCGCTAGAGATGGAAATTAAAGTCATTGGCCTAGCTGATCATGGGTCGGTGAATGGTTTTGAAAAGATCAGAGATCTCTTTGCACAATATGGAATCGTGGTGTTTCCCGGCTTCGAAGTTGCCTCTAGTGAGAAAATTCACTTCGTTTGCTTGTTTGATGAATCAGAGTCAGCTGATCAGATAAAAATGCATTTGGGGGCATTGGGTGTGGATATAAACCAGCCGGAAGCCCCAGTGCAGAAATCTGCTACGGATATTATTAATTACGTAAACGCTCAGGGTGGTTTCATTTTCGCGGCCCACTGTACCAATGATGATGGCGTGTTAAAGCGGCGGATGAATCATATTTGGCAACATAATGGGCTGTTGGCTGCTCAGATCCCAGGTTCAATTGAGGACTTAAAGGGTGTAGAGAGCGACTTTTATCGTAAAGTTTTCCTGAATAAGGATGATAACTATCGCCGCGAACGGGAAATGGCTGCCATCAATGCCGCTGATGTGGCGAAGCCTGAAGCTATTAAAGCTGATGGCGCTTCTTGTTTAATTAAAATGACCAAGCCCTGTTTCACTTCTTTCAAGCAAGCTTTTTTAGATGCTGGCTCCAGAGTGCGGCTAAATTCAGACAAACCGGAAAACTATGCGTCAGCTATCGAACGTATTCGTTTTGTCGGTGGCTATCTTGATGGTATGGATATTGAATTATCAGATCACTTAAACGCGGTGATTGGTGGTAGAGGTACGGGCAAATCAACCCTGCTGGAGTGTATTCGCTATGCTTTTGGTTTAGAACCTTTTGGTAAAGCATCGAAAGCTCAGCATGACGCTATTGTAAAAAATAACTTAGGTATCGAAAAAGGTATGGTTGAAGTAAGTGTTCGCTCTGCAACCATGCATGGCCGCATATTTACGGTGAGCCGCAAATATGGAAACCAGCCAGTGGTGAATGAAAACGGCAGAATTTCACCTTATCACCCCGAAGATTTACTGCCTGGCGTTGAGCTGTACGGTCAGAATGAAATTTATGAAATGACTCGGGATGAGCAAAGCCGAAACCTACTTATTAAACGATTCTTGGAAAGTGAGCACGAACAGTTTGAGAAGGCCATAGTCAAAGTGCTAATGAGCCTTAAGGATAATCGTGAAACCATTATTCGTGCGCTTAGCCAAAAAGCAGATGTTGAGGCAGAAGTTGAGCGCTTACCCAAGTTATTGGATCAGGCTAAACAATTCCAAGCGCTGGGTATTGATGAAAAGTTGAAAGTGATTCCAAAGCTGGAAAAGGAAAAACAACTGAGTGGAAGAGTTAATGAAGAAATTACTCAAGTGAAAGAAGCTATCAACATCTTAAAAGACAGTTTGCCAGATACGGTATTTTTAAGCGATGCCAGCTTAGAAGGATTGCCACACTTAGATCTTTTAAAACAAAAGCGTCAAGTTTTGGAAATGTTAAAGAATTCTTTAACTCAATGTTTAATCCAGGTTGAGGAGCTCTCCAGTAAAGCCTTGAGTGATTTACTTCCTCTACAGCAACAACTGTCGGAAAGGTTGCGAGCGGAAGAAGAACAACTTGAAAATGCGTTTAAAGACATACCTACAAGTCAGGGTAAAACGGGTCGGCAGATTGGTGCTGAATATCAAACCTTACTAAAGCAAATTGAACAGATTCGCCCAAAAGAAACTGCCTTGCAAAACCGACAAACCCAACTCAACGAGCTCTATAGTCAGCGGAAGAAACTATTGCTTGAGTTAGATCAGCAGACCAGTACACGTGCTAGCACCATGCAGAAATCGGTTAAACGGCTCACTCGCAAGTTGGATCAAAAGGTACGCCTTAGCCTGAATTCTAAAGGTAACCGCCAAGAATTAGTGAATTTCCTGAGTGATTGCAATTTGGAAGGTGTTGGGCAGGCAAGACTAGCGTGGGTTTTAGAGGGTGAGTTCACACCAGCTAATCTTGCTGCCACTATTCGCCAAGGTGAGGCTGAATTAACCTCTAATTTCGGTATATCTAATTCCGTTGTACGAGCGTTAAGCCGTTTGCCTGAGCGTAAACTGCTTGAGCTAGAAGAGTTGCTGCTTCCCGATACAATAGCGATTGAGCTGAATATAACTCACGGTGAACGGGAGGCCGTTTTCCGCCCAATTGGGGAACTATCGACCGGCCAACAATGTACGGCGATTTTACACCTATTGCTATTGGACAACCAAGATCCGCTTATCCTTGATCAGCCGGAGGATAACCTTGATAACGCCTTTATCGCTGAGCGTATAGTTGCTGAGCTGCGCAGAGCCAAGCTGAGCCGACAGTTCTTGTTCGCAACCCACAACGCCAATATTCCGGTATTTGGTGATGCGGAATGGATTGGTGTGCTGAGTGTGGAAGATAACAAAGGGTTGATCCTACCAGAACAGCAGGGTGCGATCGATATGCCAAAAGTGCAAAAACTAGCGGCAGATATATTGGAAGGTGGTAAGAGTGCGTTTAATCAACGCCGTGAAAAGTACGGCTTTAACTAAATGCTTTACTTCCTTGGGAGAGAACGATGTTAAAAACAGAATTGTTGGAAATTATTGCCAATGGCGAAAATTCAGGTGTGGAGTTTAAGCGAGATGATATACGTCCTGAGCAGTTAGCCAAAGAAGTTGTTGCCATGGCCAACTTTCAAGGGGGACGGGTACTGCTAGGTGTGGAAGATGACGGCACTATTAGTGGCGTGCAAAGGCATGATCTTGAAGAGTGGGTTATGAATGTCTTTCAGGGCAAAATTCATCCGATGATGCTGCCGTTTTACGAAGAAGTGAAATTGGATGATGGCAAACTGGTTGCTGTCGTTAGCTTTCCCATCGGCATTTCGAAGCCCTACATCGTTCGCCATAGCGGAAAAGAGGAAATCTATATTCGTATTGGGACAACATCGAGGCTAGCAACTAGAGAGCAGCAGATACGATTGTTTGAATTGGGTGGAATACTGCATACCGAAGTAATGCCTGTGCCTCGTACAGATATGAGTTGTTTGGATGACGCTCGCCTAACCAATTATGTAAAGGATATCTTACGAGATCCCGATGTACCTAAAACGCCTGATGAATGGCAAGCAAGGCTACTTGGACTGGGTTTTTTAACCGAAGCCGCAGGCAATGTTTGCTGCACAATAGCTGGCTTGGTGTTATTTGGTAAAAGCCCGAGACGCTATCTCAAACAAGCGGGTTTACGGGTCATGGTATTTCATGGTGAAGATAAGGAATACCAAGCTGCATTGGATGACATCATTGATGGCCCAATGGTCGGGCGCTGGGATCTTGAAAATGGTGATAAACGGCTAGTCGATGGTGGCGTTATTGAAAGATTCATGGAGGCTATGAGTCCCTTTATTTCTCAAGAGTCTGATCAGGTGAATGAAGAGTTAAGGCGAGAGACACGGTGGTTTTATCCACTTGAGGCCGTTAGAGAAGCATTGGTCAATGCGCTGGCGCACCGCGATTGGACACGTTTTGTTGAAATTGAGGTATCTAGTTATTCTGACCGGCTTGAAGTCATTAGCCCAGGCTCTTTACCAAACTCCATGACGGTAGAAAAAATGAAAGCAGGACAGCGTTCACCCAGAAATATCATTGTTATGGAAGTATTACGTGATTATGGCTATGTCGATTACCGAGGAATGGGTGTGAGGACCAAAATTATGCCACTAACGAAAGCGTTAACAGGTAAAGATCCTGAGTTTGATTTGACAGACGATCATTTAAAAACAATCTTGTTCCGGTAACAGATGTTGTGGCTGTTGGAACAGCGTATACCGCACTGTATTTGGCGCTTTTAAAACAGCGCCATTTTTTTAAAAGCAATCGGAAAACGACTTTGCAATGCGCGATGGAATTCCGGTAAAACGGATCAAAGCGAAGTAAATGGGTTTTGAAGCGTTACACTTTAAAAATGACCACTTCACTTACCAATACAAAAACTCGAAAAAATCCGTCCTAGCAGATCATCGGAAGTAAATTCACCCGTGATCTCACTCAATGCCTGCTGCGCCAGACGCAGCTCTTCTGCCAGCAATTCACCCGAACGGGCAACCACCAATTGTTCATAGCCCTGTTGTAAATGTTCCGCTGCGGTATTTAATGCTTGTAAATGGCGACGACGAGCCAAGAAACCACCTTCGGTATTACTGCTAAAACCCATCGTCTCTTTCAGATGATCACGCAATAAATCGATGCCTTCACCACTACGGGCAGAAAGTCTAACCAGCGAGTAACCACTTACTTCTGCAATACTTGTCTCTTCATCAGTCATATCTGTCTTATTACGAACGACTGTGATAGGGAGCGATTTAGGCAGACGAGCCATAAATTCAGGCCAGATTTCCACAGGTTCAACCGCGTTCGTTGTCGTGCTATCTACCATAAACAGTACACGATCAGCCTGCTCAATTTCCTGCCAAGCACGCTCAATACCAATACGCTCAACTTCATCACTGGCTTCACGCAAACCTGCGGTATCAATAATATGCAACGGCATACCGTCAATATGGATATGTTCACGCAGCACATCACGAGTCGTGCCTGCAATATCCGTCACAATCGCCGCTTCACGGCCTGCTAATGCATTAAGTAGACTGGACTTCCCTGCATTAGGGCGACCGGCAATAACAACTTTCATCCCTTCACGTAAAAGGCTGCCCTGACGAGCCTGAGCACGTACACGCCCAAGCTCAGCCATCACTTCAGCCAATTTGGCCTCGATTTTCCCATCAGAAAGGAAATCAATCTCTTCATCTGGAAAATCAATAGCCGCTTCTACATAGATTCGTAAGTGAGTAAGTGCTTCCACCATCTGGTGAACTTGAGTCGAAAAAGCGCCCTGTAAGGAATTCATCGCTGAACGGGCAGCCTGCTCCGAACTGGCATCGATCAGGTCAGCAATGGCTTCCGCCTGAGCTAAATCCAGTTTGTCATTAAGAAAAGCGCGTTCAGAAAACTCACCAGGATTAGCGATTCGCACACCTGGCAGAGTCAGAATACGTTTAAGTAGCAAATCGAGAATAACCGGCCCACCATGCCCTTGAAGCTCCAGTACATCTTCTCCGGTAAATGAATTGGGTCCCGGAAAGTAAATAGCAATCCCCTGATCAAGTATCTGACCATCTACATCACGAAATGGCAGATAATCTGCATAACGAGGTTTGGGTAATTTATCTAATACCACCTCAGCTACCTGTGCAGCTTTCGGGCCGGAAACACGCAAAATGCCAACCCCTCCTCGTCCTGGTGGGGTAGCCTGAGCAACAATCGTATCCGTGGTATTCATGGTTATCTCTCTATTGACTTTTTCGCTCAAATTGCTTTTTAACTCAAATAGTTAAGGCGGTCAATGACCGCCTTTCCCGTGACAACGGCCAGCATATTCTGGCTGAAGCTATACCCGTCATCTTTCGAGTTGCCTCTTTGTTGGCTGCGCTCACTCACCCCAGTCACATCGTTATCTATGCTCCCGGGGATTCGCTCCCTTGCCGACGCGATGCATCTTGAAATCCATAGGGTATATGTTTTATTTCGCTGGCTTTTTCTCGCGACTATGCAAACCGCGTTTTTCCAGCCCACGATAAATTAATTGCTGCTGAATAATTGTCACCAAGTTACTGATGATATAGTACAGAACCAGACCTGATGGGAACCACAGGAAGAATATGGTAAATATGACTGGCATATAGGTCATAATCTTCTGTTGCATCGGATCAGTAATTGTTGTCGGAGACATTTTCTGGATAATGAACATGGTTACACCCATCAGCAACGGCAGGATGTAATAAGGATCTTGTGCAGACAAATCATTAATCCAGCCAGCAAATGGCGCATGACGTAATTCAACAGAACCCATCAACATGTAATATAAAGCAAGGAAGATTGGCATTTGAATCAACAGAGGCAAACAGCCACCCAGTGGGTTCACTTTCTCTGCTTTATACAATGCCATCATTTCCTGGCTCATACGCTGTTTATCATCACCAATACGCTCGCGCATAGCCGCCAATTTAGGCTGTAACAAACGCATTTTCGCCATTGAAGTGTATTGTGCTTTGGTCAGCGGGTACATGATACCACGCACAATAAAGGTGATAACAATGATGGAGAAGCCCCAGTTACCAATAAAACCATGCAGGAACTTCAACAGCTTAAATAATGGCTGAGAGATAAACCACAACCAACCGTAGTCTACGGACAGATCCAGATGAGGTGCTACAGCGGCCATTTCATCTTGAATTTCCGGACCAATCCACAGTGTAGAAGAAACCTTTTTTTCACTGTTAGCAGCAACAGAGATTGGTGCACTCTTATAGCCAATCGCAGCCATCTCTTTACCTAATGCGGCAGTGTAAAAAGTGCTGGTTTCATTAGCCACAGGAACCCACGCGGTAGCAAAATATTGTTGCAACATGGCAATCCAGCCACCTTTGGTGGTCACGGACAAAGATTCACCTTCAATATCGCTAAAGCTGTATTTTTTGTATTTGGTATCATCTGAAGAATAGGCTGCACCACGGTAAGTATGCAGGGCAAAGTTACTGCTGCCTGTATCACGATGCTTTGGTAGTTCAACACTCTGTTTCAACTGACCAAAAAAGGTCATCTGTAACGGTTTTTCTGTCGTGTTATGAATATGGTAATCCACACTAATCGCGTATTCACCACGTTTCAGGACAAATGTTTTGACGTAAACAATGCCATTTTTAGTGACGAAATTCATCGGGATACGCAATTCATCCTGTCCGTCAGCCAATGCATAGCTATCCTGTGCTGCGGTATACAGCGGGCGCTCACTATTCATCGGGTTATCTGGGCCATCTTTCCCCGTCAATCCGCTTTGCGCTTGATAAGTGAAAGCAGATGTTGTTTCCAACAACTTGAAGGGCTGGCTTGAACCCAGGGTATCAGGATAGGCTAACAGGTCAGCCTCTTCGATATCACCGCCACGAGTATTGATGGTCAAAGAGAGCACATCAGTTTTAACCGTGATAAGTTTACCTTTTCCACTGCCTGGTACAGCTTGATTCTCACTGCTCGGCATATCCGTTTGTTGCGTGGCCTGTACTGTCGTTGGCTGCGGATTTTTATCTGCTTCCCATGCTTGCCAGACCAAGAAAGAAACGAACAGCAAAGCGATGAGAAGAAGATTACGTTGCGAATCCATCGTTAGTGTTCTCTGTTATCGTTGTTTTTTACCGGTGGGACAGGATCATCACCACCTTCATGTAAAGGGTGGCATTTTAATACGCGTTTCACCGTTAACCAACAGCCTTTTATCACCCCAAATCGGCATAATGCCTCAATGCCATATTGAGAGCATGTAGGATTAAAGCGACAACGAGGCCCCAACAGCGGGCTTATTACCAACTGATATCCCCGGATTAATGCGATCAGGAAACGCGAGCCAAACGACAGTGACGACGCCATAATTTACCCAACGACTCCGTTAACGCACGGTTATCAAGCTCAGCAACGCCTTTCCTAACCAATACCACAAAATCCATAGGAGGCAAGTTATGTTGGTTTAAACGGAAGCTTTCACGGGCTAACCGCTTAATCCGGTTACGCTCATGAGCACGTTTAACATTTTTCTTGGCTATAGTAAGACCGATACGGGGATGCCCCAGCTCGTTCGGGCGACCAAGGATAGTAATCTCTGGCGAACTTGCCCGTTGGGGTTGCTGGAAAACATAAGTAAAATGCTTGGGAGTTAACAAGCGTAACTCCCTCGGAAAAGCGAGCTTAACCACTAGATGGTTAGCTTTATTACTTAGAAACGGTCAGACGAGTACGGCCTTTTGCACGACGGCGAGCCAGAACCTGACGACCATTTTTGGTAGCCATACGAGCGCGGAAACCATGAGAACGGTTACGCTTCAGTACGGATGGTTGGAAAGTGCGTTTCATAGCGATTTCTACCTAACTTAAGATTATTACTGATTCAGTAAATGCGTTGGCAGCCAGTGAGAAATAGACACCGATGCCTCAATCGCAACATCAATATAAAAGAAGCGGGATTGTAATAAAATGTACAGCCCTGAGTCAATTTACATAACACAAAGTTGGCCGGCTTTTCTACTGAGTTGGATGTTTACCAACACTCTGGCCCATGTGTACACCAGACCCTTCACCAAACATTATCGGTAAAAACTCTGGTATCGCACATAGGGTGCAATATTATACGGACTACTGAACAAAGCGCAACGATCACTGGCAGATCTTCGTTTTTTGTTATGATCCTTGGTCCGATTTTATTTTGAATATCGGCTTATTCTCGATCTGCATTTGGCATCCTCCATAATTCCACTACAACCCCTTTACAGCCCTTTATTTCACACACAATTTTATCCTGTGGATAAAAAGCGCTTAAACTGTGTAAAAGAATGAAGATCTATATCGTCTTTTGCGCTATGATCCCAAGCCATGATTTGGATCTTATCCTCGGATCATGGGGGAGCGATGACATTAAAAATCGCCATATACATAACAATTGATCCTTCCTCGCCATAGAGGAGTCGTTGTTTTGTACCCAATATAATGAGCTAACCACTCCGATTTCTTTAATTGTTAATTGGCCTTGTTTTAGGGGAGTCCACCGTGTCACTTTCGCTTTGGCAGCAATGTCTTGCCCGATTGCAGGATGAATTACCTGCCACAGAATTCAGTATGTGGATACGCCCCCTTCAGGCAGAGCTAAGTGGTAACACTCTGGCACTTTATGCCCCAAATCGGTTCGTTCTGGACTGGGTAAGAGAGAAGTATATCAACAATATCAATGGATTGTTGAATGACTTCTGTGGAGCAGAAGTACCATTATTACGTTTCGAAGTTGGCAATAAACCCGTTTCCAAAAACGATAGCCCACCACAAAGGGTTGTTGCTCATACGCCAGTTACACCTGCACCACAGAGCGCATCAGTACGCCCCAGTTGGGATAACACTACGGTACAACCAGAGCTCTCTTATCGCTCTAATGTTAACCAAAAACATACTTTTGATAACTTTGTTGAAGGTAAATCCAACCAACTTGCTCGTGCTGCTGCAAGACAGGTAGCTGATAATCCCGGCGGTGCCTATAACCCACTATTTCTTTATGGTGGTACGGGTTTGGGTAAAACCCACCTATTACATGCCGTAGGTAACAGTATTATGGCACGTAAGGCAAATGCCAAGGTGGTCTATATGCATTCTGAACGTTTTGTTCAGGATATGGTCAAGGCATTACAAAATAATGCAATAGAAGAGTTCAAACGCTATTACCGCTCTGTCGACGCATTACTGATCGATGATATTCAGTTTTTTGCCAATAAAGAACGCTCTCAAGAAGAGTTCTTCCACACATTCAATGCATTACTGGAAGGTAATCAACAGATTATTCTGACATCAGATCGCTACCCAAAAGAGATCAATGGGGTAGAAGATCGGTTAAAATCCCGTTTTGGCTGGGGGCTAACCGTCGCAATTGAACCACCGGAACTCGAAACCCGTGTCGCTATTTTGATGAAAAAGGCAGACGAAAACGAAATCCAGTTACCAGGAGAAGTTGCTTTCTTTATAGCCAAACGTCTGCGTTCTAATGTCCGTGAGCTTGAAGGGGCATTGAACAGGGTAATAGCAAATGCCAATTTTACTGGCCGAGCGATTACTATTGATTTTGTCCGTGAAGCATTACGTGATCTGTTAGCACTGCAAGAAAAACTGGTTACCATTGATAATATTCAGAAAACAGTCGCTGAGTATTATAAAATCAAGGTGGCCGATTTACTTTCCAAACGGCGCTCCCGTTCCGTTGCCCGTCCAAGGCAAATGGCAATGGCGCTGGCAAAAGAGTTAACCAACCACAGCTTGCCTGAAATCGGGGATGCCTTTGGTGGACGTGACCACACAACTGTGCTGCATGCTTGTCGTAAAATCGAGCAACTGCGTGAAGAAAGTCACGACATCAAAGAGGATTTTTCTAACTTAATCAGAACATTGTCTTCCTAGTGCTATGAAATTTATCATTGAACGTGAGCAATTGTTAAAACCACTGCAACAGGTCAGTAGCCCGCTGAGTGGGCGTCCTACTCTGCCTATTCTTGGTAATTTATTACTACAGGTTACAGAAGGTTCCCTGTTGCTGACCGGCACAGATTTAGAAATGGAAATGATG
The DNA here is from genome assembly GCF_963878365.1 of Photorhabdus sp. HUG-39. Lineage (NCBI taxonomy): Bacteria > Pseudomonadati > Pseudomonadota > Gammaproteobacteria > Enterobacterales > Morganellaceae > Photorhabdus > Photorhabdus sp. HUG-39. The sequence continues at coordinate 78,997 of NZ_CAWNWY010000010.1, forward strand.
GCAAGAGTCACGCTTTCATTGCCACACGAAGAAGGTGCAACCACGGTACCGGCACGTAAATTCTTTGATATCTGGCGAGGTTTGCCAGATGGGGCCGAGATCAGTGTAGAACTGGATGGCGACCGCCTATTGGTGCGTTCTGGTCGCAGCCGTTTCTCACTTTCCACATTGCCCGCTTCTGATTTTCCAAATCTTGATGACTGGCAAAGTGAGGTGGAGTTTTCACTGCCACAAGCCACACTGAAGCGCCTTATTGAATCAACTCAATTCTCAATGGCTCACCAGGATGTCCGCTATTACCTCAACGGTATGTTGTTTGAAACCGAAGGAGAAGAGCTGCGTACAGTTGCAACGGATGGTCACCGTCTGGCAGTCTGTTCTATGGGAATTGGTCAAAAGCTGCCTTCCCATTCGGTCATCGTGCCACGTAAAGGCGTTATTGAACTAATGAGATTGCTGGATGGTGGCGATACTCCGCTACAGTTACAAATTGGCAGTAACAATATTCGTGCCCACGTTGGCGACTTTATTTTCACCTCTAAATTGGTGGATGGACGTTTTCCTGATTATCGTCGCGTATTACCAAAGAACCCGGATAAAACTCTGGAAGCTAATTGCGATATGCTGAAACAGGCTTTTTCACGCGCAGCTATTCTCTCTAATGAGAAATTTCGCGGAGTTCGCCTTTATTTCAGTGAAAACCAGCTAAAAATCACAGCAAATAACCCTGAACAGGAAGAAGCCGAAGAGATTGTAGATGTCAGCTATCAAGGTGCTGAAATGGAAATAGGCTTTAATGTCAGTTACGTGCTAGATGTTCTCAATACACTAAGATGTGAAGAGGTCCGTTTACTACTGACTGATGCTATTTCCAGTGTTCAGATAGAAGACTGTGCAAACCACAATGCGGCTTATGTCGTGATGCCAATGCGCCTGTAACCGGATTTTTATTTCAGGTATATGACTCTCACGCGTTTACTTATCCGCGGTTTTCGTAATATCGCCGCCGCTGATTTGCCTCTAGCTACCGGATTTAACTTTCTGGTTGGATCTAATGGCAGCGGCAAAACCAGCGTACTGGAAGCGATTTATACGCTGGGTCACGGGCGCTCTTTTCGTAGTATTCAGGCGGGACGGGTAATCCGTCATGACTGCGATGAGTTCGTTCTACATGGGCGGTTAGGACAACAGGAGAATGAGCGGGAACGGTCTATCGGTCTGAGTAAAAACCGTAATGGCGACAGTAAAGTTAGAATTGATGGTAGTGATGGCTGTAAAATTGCAGAATTGGCCAAGATGTTACCTATGCAGCTTATTACTCCAGAAGGGTTTACCCTGTTAAATGGCGGGCCAAAGTATCGACGGGCTTTTATTGACTGGGGATGCTTTCACAATGAGCCACGCTTTTTTTCTGCATGGGTAAACTTAAAACGGCTACTCAAACAACGCAATGCAGCACTACGACAAGTTACCCGCTACAGCCAGATACGGCCTTGGGATCAGGAATTGGTACCACTCGCTAACCAAATAAATCAGTGGCGTGGTGAATATGTTACAAACATCACTCAGGATATCACGAATACCTGTAAGCAGTTTTTACCCGAATTTACATTAAGTTTCTCTTTTCAACAAGGATGGGACAAAGAGAGTGATTATGCTGAATTACTGGAGCGCCAATTTGAGCGTGACAGAACGTTAACCTATACAGCTTCCGGCCCACATAAGGCAGATCTGCGCATTCGTGCAGAAGGAACGCCAGTAGAAGATATGCTATCCCGCGGTCAATTAAAGTTACTGATGTGCGCACTGCGGCTAGCACAGGGTGAATATTTCACCCGACAGAGCGGACAACAATGTCTGTATCTGCTTGATGATTTTGCCTCCGAACTGGATGCCGGCCGCCGTCAGTTGCTGGCCGCTCGTCTAAAATCCACGCAAGCTCAGGTATTTGTCAGTGCGATAAATCCTGACCAAATAACAGACATGCTTGATGGAAATAGCAAGATGTTTCGCGTGGAAAATGGCAAAATAGAGGTTCAACCATAGGATTAAAAATGAGCGAGAAACGTTGATGTCGAATACATATGACTCCTCAAGTATCAAGGTATTAAAAGGGCTGGATGCGGTTCGTAAACGTCCGGGCATGTATATCGGTGATACAGACGATGGTACCGGCTTACACCACATGGTCTTCGAGGTTGTCGACAACGCTATCGACGAAGCCCTCGCAGGCCACTGTAGTGAAGTTATCGTCACTATCCATGCTGATAACTCAGTCTCCGTACAGGATGATGGCCGCGGTATTCCTACCGGTATACACGAAGAAGAAGGTGTTTCAGCAGCTGAAGTTATTATGACGGTGCTGCATGCGGGGGGTAAATTCGATGATAACTCTTATAAGGTCTCCGGCGGTTTACATGGCGTAGGGGTTTCTGTTGTTAACGCCTTGTCTGAAAAGCTGGAGTTGGTTATCCGCCGTGACGGTAAAGTTCATGAACAGACTTATCACCTTGGTGTGCCACAAAGCCCACTGAAAGTCGTTGGAGAAACTGAACAAACAGGTACCCGTGTCCGCTTCTGGCCGAGCATGGATACTTTCAGTAATAACACAGAATTCCAGCACGACATTCTGGCTAAACGCCTGCGTGAACTATCCTTCCTGAATTCCGGTGTATCCATCCGTCTTATTGATAAGCACACTAATATAGAAGACCACTTCCATTATGAAGGTGGAATTAAAGCGTTTGTTGAGTTCCTAAATAAAAACAAAACACCCATTCATCCAAATGTTTTCTATTTTTCTACAGAAAAAGATGGCATCGGCGTTGAAATTTCAATGCAATGGAATGATGGTTTCCAGGAAAATATTTACTGCTTTACCAATAATATCCCACAACGCGATGGGGGAACTCACTTAGTTGGCTTCCGTACTGCGATGACACGTACCCTTAATAGTTACATGGATAAAGAAGGGTACAATAAGAAATCCAAAGTCAGCGCCACTGGTGATGATGCCCGGGAAGGTTTAGTTGCTGTTATTTCCGTTAAAGTGCCTGATCCAAAATTCTCTTCTCAGACTAAAGACAAACTCGTCTCCTCCGAAGTGAAAACTGCGGTTGAAACGCTGATGAATGAGAAGCTGGTGGAATACTTATTGGAAAATCCAAACGACGCTAAAACCGTTGTCAGTAAAATTATTGATGCTGCTCGCGCTCGTGAAGCAGCCCGTAAAGCGCGTGAAATGACACGTCGTAAAGGCGCTCTTGATCTGGCTGGGCTGCCAGGCAAACTGGCAGATTGTCAGGAACGTGATCCAGCACTCTCTGAACTCTACTTAGTGGAAGGGGACTCTGCGGGTGGCTCGGCAAAACAGGGACGGAACCGTAAAAATCAGGCAATTTTGCCGCTAAAAGGCAAAATCCTGAATGTCGAAAAAGCACGTTTCGATAAAATGCTCTCTTCTCAGGAAGTAGCAACCCTGATCACTGCATTGGGCTGCGGTATTGGCCGTGACGAATATAACCCAGATAAGCTACGTTACCACAGCATTATCATCATGACGGATGCGGACGTCGATGGTTCTCATATTCGTACCCTATTGCTGACTTTCTTCTATCGTCAAATGCCAGAAATCATTGAACGTGGTCATGTGTTTATTGCTCAACCACCGTTGTATAAAGTCAAAAAAGGCAAACAAGAACAATATATTAAAGATGATGAAGCAATGGATGAGTACCAACTATCCATTGCACTAGATGGCGCTTCACTTTACACCAATGAACACGCGCCAGCCTTGAGAGGCGAACTGCTGGAAAAATTGGTGACCGAATTTAATGGTGTTCAAAAAATCATTAAACGCATGGAACGTCTGTATCCGCTAAGTTTATTGAATAGCCTAATTTATCATCCGAAACTGACCGAAGAAGTATTGTCTGATAAGGCGAAAGTTGAAGAATGGATTGAAATGCTGGTCATCCGTCTGAATGACAGTGAACAAAACGGCAGCAGCTACAGTTATCGCCTCCATGAAAATCGTGAGCGCCAAATGTACGAACCGGTGCTGTGTGTTCGTACACATGGTGTTGATACTGATTATCTATTGGACTTCGATTTTGTCCACGGTGGCGAATATCACCGTATCACTCTATTAGGCGACAAACTTCGCAACTTGATCGAAGAAGACGCGTACATCGAACGTGGTGAACGCCGCCAACCAGTTAGCAGCTTTGAACAAGCGCTAAACTGGTTGACTAAAGAGTCACGCCGTGGGTTGTCTATACAGCGTTATAAAGGTTTGGGAGAAATGAACCCTGAACAGTTATGGGAAACGACCATGAACCCGGAAACTCGCCGCATGATGCGTGTGACAGTAAAAGATGCCATTGCAACTGACCAACTATTCACAACTCTGATGGGTGATGCTGTTGAACCTCGGCGAGCGTTTATTGAAGAAAATGCCCTGAAAGCAGCCAACATTGATATCTAGTTGATATTATTATCAATTTAAAAAGCGCTCATATTAATTCTCTATGGGCGTTTTTTTTATCTGTTATTTATAACCAATAAAGTGTAATTTATTTAATGTTTCTGTAAAACATCACTTAAATATAATCTGGGGGTATAATATGGCTGACATGATTTACATGACAATAAAGGGAAAAAAACAGGGGTTAATATCGGCTGGATGTTCTTCTGTTGATTCTATTGGTAATAAATATCAAGCAAACCATCTTGATCAGATATTAGTTTATAGCTTAAGCCATGCGATAACACGGGCTCAAAATGTTGATCATCAACCCATTATTATCCAAAAACCTATCGACAAATCATCACCATTACTCGGTGTTGCTATTTCTGAGAATGAGTCTCTTGAATGCTCTATTGATTTTTACCGAACTAACTCAAATGGTGCTCAAGAACGTTATTACAATATAAAGATCACTGGCGCCACAATCACTGAAATAAGTGTCTTACATCCACATTCATTGAATCATAATGAGCTTCCACCATAGGAAGATTTTTCAAAACTCACTAATCCGTGAAATTTCCAACAGAATAGTCTCGTATTGGTACTAAGCGGGGGGTATATATGGCAAAGATTGGCTATATTTAGGTGCCAATAAATGACCAGAACGGTGGTTTATGAAAAAATGCGTTGATATGTATAAATTATCATCTATTTTTGTAGGGAAAATCTGTGAAAAAATAATCAATGAACAGAGCTAAAAGTTCACGCCAGAAGAAACAGATATTGATTTGTAGAGATTTCCTTTTCCACACGCAATAAAGTACAAGTAGTTAAATTATTAGAAAAAATAATAAATTAACCAACCTGATTTGTATCATCTCCCACACATTTCCCATCGAATGATTTAATAATTCGGATACTTCAACATAGCGGGACACCTTAACAGGAGAACCGCTAATATGGCACAAGATTATCATCACGGCGTCCGTGTACAGGAAATTAACGAGGGCACGCGTACCATCACTACAGTTAGCACCGCTATTGTTGGTATGGTCTGTACTGGTCCTGAAGCAGACGAAAAAACTTTTCCACTAAACACTCCGGTCTTGATTACTGATGTTTCACTCGCCATTGGCAAAGCTGGTAAAACCGGTACATTGCCTCAGGCACTCAAAGCTATCTCAGACCAGTCTAAACCCGTTACTGTTGTTGTCCGTGTAGCACAAGGTGAAACGGAAGAACAAACTACCAGCAACATCATTGGTACTACAACTAATGAAGGTAAGAAAACCGGTATACAGGCACTGTTGGCAGCACAAAGCCAATTAGGTGTGAAGCCTCGTATTCTGGGAGTCCCTGGGCTGGATACAAAAGCTGTTGCTGTTGAGTTGGCGAGTATCGCGCAGAAACTGAGAGCAATGGCTTATATCAGTGCCTATGGCAGTAAGACTATCTCAGAAGTTATCGAATATCGCAAAAACTTCAGTCAACGAGAACTGATGTTGATTTGGCCTGATTTTTTAAGTTGGGATACTGTTTCTAATAAAGAAACTATCGCCTACGCTACAGCTCGTGCATTGGGTTTGCGTGCAAAAATTGATGAAGAAACAGGTTGGCACAAAACACTGTCCAACATCGGTGTCAATGGTGTGACCGGTCTTTCAGCAGACGTCTTCTGGGATCTTCAAGATCCAGCAACAGATTCAGGCCTGCTAAACCAAAATGGTATTACGACACTTATCCGTAAGAACGGCTTCCGTTTCTGGGGTTCCCGTACCTGCGCAGATGACCCATTGTTCCAGTTCGAAAGTTACACTCGTACTGCCCAAGTATTAGCTGACACTATGGCAGAAGCACATATGTGGGCGATCGATAAACCACTGACTCCTTCACTGGTACGAGACATTATCGAAGGTATCAATGCTAAGTTCCGCGAACTGAAATCTGGGGGTTACATTATTGACGGTCAGTGTTGGTATGACGAAAACGCCAATGATAAAGACACCTTGAAAGCGGGCAAATTGACCCTCGATTACGACTATACACCTGTACCACCACTGGAAAACATGATGTTACGCCAGCGTATTACAGATCGTTACCTGATGGATTTCGCGAAAAGCATAAACGGCTAAGGGGACACAGATGGCATTACCTCGCAAACTTAAATTCCTGAACTTATTTAATGATGGCAATAGTTATCAGGGAATCGTGGAAGAACTTACTCTGCCTAAGCTGAGTCGTAAACTGGAAACCTATCGTGGCGGTGGTATGAACGGTAGCGCAACCGTGGACTTAGGCTTGGATGAAGGTGCATTGGACGTTGAATTTACTCTGGGAGGTATGGAAGCTCAACATTATCGGCAATGGGGTCTGACCAAAGCCGATGGCGTGATGTTGCGCTTTGCGGGCTCCTGCCAGCGCGATGATACCAGCGATGTGATTGCTGTTGAAATCGTGATGCGTGGCCGTTTCCATGAATTTGACCACGGTACTTATAAGCAAGGAGATAATACTCAGACCAAAATCAGCGCTAAAAACACCTATTTTAAATTGACATGGGACGGTGAAGTTCTGATCGAAGTGGATACCGTTAACATGGTTGAAGTCGTTAATGGTGAGGATCGCTTGGCAGATCACCGTCGCGCTATGGGTCTTTAATCTAATCGGATAAACAAGGTTGAACCATGACAGAAACACTAATTACTCAAAACGACGAGCAGCGCACAATCGTATTAGAAGAACCGCTTGCACGTGGTAGTAGCAACATCACTGAAGTGGTGGTGCGCAAACCGAACAGTGGCGCGCTGCGGGGTGCTCGGCTACAGGCTTTGCTGGAGATGGATGTGGATTCAATGATATTGGTTTTGCCACGTGTTACCACACCAGCGCTCACTAAAAGCGACCTGTTGTCAATGACACCCGGCGATCTGATTAATCTCAGTGTTGAGGTGGTCAATTTTTTGTTACCGAAGTCGGCGAAGTCCGGTTTCCAGACCGACTAACCGTAGATGAATTGGTGGCAGATATTGCCACCGTTTTCCACTGGTCTCCGGCAGTGACAGATGAAATGTCACTACCGGAATTACTGGACTGGCGACATCGGGCCATCTTACGAAGTGGTGCAGAAAATGAGTAATACACAGTCACAGCTTAAATTGGTAATACAGTCCGTTAATAAGCTGACCAGCGCCTTGAAATCTGCCCAGCGAAATAATAAAAGGTTGGCGGATTCTCTCCGGCAAAATCGCGATGAATTCAAGCGATTAAATCAGACTTATGAAGCAATTAAACCTTATTCTGCTCCTGAATATGCGAAGGAAACTGCGCATACCAGTAACAAAAAGGAAGAAGATCGCGGTGAAGGTCGTTATAGCAAAATCAAAGAGCTTCGTGACCGCGTTAGCCAATATGGTGCTAGTGCAAAATCAGCCGGTAGCAACATACTGACAACCAGTAAAAACTTTCTGATGCCGGGTTATGATCTTAATGTTCAAATGTCTAAAATTCAGGCACAAACCAATATTGAAAAAAATTCTCCTGAATACGCCATGTTGCTTAACCAAAGTCGTGAGTTGAGCAAAAGTACAGGGATTCCGGCCAGTCAGATTGCACAGGGACAGAGCCTGTATGCCTCCAAGGGGTATTCTCCTGACCAGATAAAGAATGTGATGCCTGGTGCGGTATTAATGTCTCAGGCAAGCGGTACAGATTTCGCCAATGTGGTTGATATTAGTACTAATGTACTGGAAGGGTTTAAATTACAATCCGAAGAGATGGGGCATGTTAGTGATGTTTTGACGGCAACGTTTATTGGCTCAAAAACAACGTTGGCGGGATTGGGTGACACCATGAAATCTGCCGCTCCAGCGGCCACTTCTTTGGGGATTGATATTGAAACCGTTGCGGCTGCTACAAGAAAGCTAAGTGATGCCAATATTAAGGGAAGTGAAGCTGGAGAGGCTTTGAGCAATGTACTAAGTCGGTTGGCTGAACCACCTAAAGCTGCTGCCGCCGCATTGAAACAACTAGATATTAAAACTCGTGATGCTAAAGGTAATTTACGGCAATTACCTGATATTCTCGTTGAACTAGATGATAAAACCCGTTCAATGAACGGTAAACAACGTACGAGTTATTTCACCGCAATTGGTGGTGAAAACGCTGCTCCTGCTTTGGATATATTGGTAAATCAGGCAGGGCAGGGAGGATTGCAAACTTTTATCGCTGGACTAAAAAATGTTCAAGGTGAATCCCAAAAAGTTGCATCTGTAGTGACGAATAATCTCACCGGTGATATCCAAAAACTCAATGCCGCTTGGAGTAATCTGGGCGTTCAGATGTTTTCTGGCGTAGAAGGTCCTGCAAGAGAAGTCACTCAGCAAGTAACAAATGTAGTCAATAAAGTCAGTGAATGGATGGAAGCCAACCCACGCTTGGCTGCAACGCTTGCGACTATTACGGTGGTGGTCGGAGGCATGTTAACTGTGTTTGGCGCATTGGCACAGGCGATCGCTTCGATATTGCTTCCATTAGCTGTAGCGAAATATAGTCTTACTTTCTTTGGTAGTACTGGTGTGAGGGCGCTCGGATTAGTCGGGAATGCTCTGAAAATGTTGGGTAGCACTATGATGATCGTCGGTCGTTTGATGATGGCTAACCCAATCCTCGCCATTATTGGTGTCATTGCGATGGCAGCTGTTTATATTTGGCAAAACTGGGAAACATTGGGGCCGAAATTTTCTCAGCTTTGGGAAAATATTAAAATTAGCCTAAGTGAGAAATGGGAATCCATTAAACAAAGTGTTTTGCAAACCTGGGAAAGTATTAAAACTAATATCAGTAATGCCTGGGAATTAGTTAAGCAGAACACGTTGGATATCTGGGAGAATATTAAAATATCGATTTCGGATAAATGGAATGAAATTATTACTGACGTAATGAATCTGTCAAGTAAATTTAAAGAGGTTGGCACAGCGATAGTTAACAGTTTATTGGAGGGGATTAATGAAAAATGGGAAGCCCTGAAAAATAAACTGACTTCATTGTCTGAGTATCTCCCTGACTGGATGCGGTCAAAGGAAGATATTTCAAAAGACGCCAGTAATAATGTGAGTCCTAATGTTAGTTCGGTTCTGCCCAAACATGACAAAGGGGGCATTATTCCGGCTGGCCGATTTGGTATTGTGGGTGAATATGGACCAGAGATTGTCACTGGCCCTGTCAATGTTATTAGCCGACGACAGACTGCCAAACTTGCTGCCGCTGCGGCATTTTCTTTGAGCATAATGGCACCTTCTGCCGCAGCCAGAACCGCACCATTGCATGTTCAGAGCTTACCGGTTCATGCTTATCCTCAGATTCAGGAAAAGAAAGCGGCCAAACGTCAGATGGTAGAGTATCGCAGTGAATCACCGGTCTATCATATAAATATCTATGGTGCACCGGGGCAATCTGCGCAGGATATTGCAGCAGCGGTTAGGCGCGAATTGGATGATCGGGAACGTAAACAGCAGGCGCGTTTACGCAGTTCATTCTCTGATAGAGGAGAATTCTAATTATGATGGCTGCACTGGGTTTATTTGTTTTTATGTTGAAAACCACACCATACCAGAGTATGCAACATCAGCAGTCATGGCGGCATGCTTTTAACAGCCGTATCGGGATGCGGCCTGCCTGGCAATTTCTGGGGCCGGATAACGACACAATGACACTTTCCGGTTCGTTATATCCAGAAATTACCGGTGGTCGTTTATCATTGACGGTACTACAAGTGATGGCTGATAGCGGTAAAGCTTGGTCCTTTATAGATGGCAGTGGCACGGTTTACGGTATGTTTGTCATTGAGAGTATCGACCAGACGAAAACTGAATTTATGTCGAATGGTTCTGCCCGCAAAATTGATTTCACATTGACATTACGGCGAGTGGATAGTTCTCTAAGTGAAATGTTCGGTGATCTTCAGGAACAATTCTCTATGCTTACAGACAATTTGTCAGATAGAGTCAGAGAGGTGTTGCCATGACATCTGAATTTGGCAGAGGTTCCGAAAAAGGCAGTGCACCGGCATTTCTTTTGGAAATTGACAATAAAGATATCAGCGGGCGCATTCAATCGCGCCTGATATCACTAACAATGACAGATAATCGTGGCTTTGAAGCCGACCAGCTTGATATTGAACTGGATGATGCAGATGGAAGTTTGGTGCTACCTTCCAGAGGTAATGTAATTTCATTGGCGTTGGGATGGCGTGATCAGCCACTGATTAGTAAAGGGCGTTTTACTGTGGATGAAATTGGTCACAGTGGAGCGCCGGACAAATTAACAATTCGTGCCCGTAGTGCTGATTTCCGTGAATCTCTCAATATGAGACGTGAAGAGTCTTATCATCAGAAAACAATAGGTGATATTGTCCATACTATCGCTGCTAGAAATAACCTTACCGCTGATTTACATCAGGATATTGCGAAGATATTTATTAATCATATTGATCAGACGAATGAGTCAGATGGTAGTTTTCTTACGCGCTTGGCAAGGCAAGAAGGGGCAATTGCTTCAGTAAAAAATGGTAAGTTGATATTTATTCGGCAGGGACAGAATAAAACAGCCAGTGGTGCGGTTATCCCTGCATTAGTGATTACACGTCGGTCAGGTGACAACCACAATTTTACGCTATCCGACCGAGAGGCTTATACTGGCGTGGTAGCAAACTGGTTGGATGTCCGTAAACCGGAGAAAAAACATACCTTAACCGTTGAGCGAAAAAGTCAGAAAAATGCTGATAAATTAACCTCTTATTTAGTAGGTAGCAAAGATAATGTATTAGAACTTTCCCGTATTTATGCTGATGAAGCCAGTGCTAAACGTGCTGCCAAGGTTGCCTGGGAAAAAATACAACGCGGAGCAGCGACGTTTTCGATTCAACTGGCTCAGGGGCGTGCAGATCTCTACCCTGAAATACCAATCAAAGTTACCGGCTTTAAACCAGAAATAGATGCTGCCGAATGGACATTAACGACAGTCACTCACACGGTGAATGGATCTGGTGGTGGTTTTACAACAGCACTGACTCTGGAATTAAAAATTGATGATCTCGACATGAAATAATTGTTCTTTAAGTGAGATCTCATTGCTATATTGTTCACATTATGAGAGTTCATGTTTTAGTTAAGGGTAAGAAAATATGATCAAGTGTCCTCTTTGTGGTAAAGCGGCTCATGCACGCAGCAGCTTTGAGCATTCCTGCCATACAAAAGAACGTTATAATCAATGCCAAAATATCAATTGTGGTGCAACTTTCGTCAGCCATGAAACGTTTGTTCGCTTTATTTCCAAACCTGGTGAAGTAATAAGTGTTAAGCCGCATCCCAAAGAAAAAACTAAAACTCAATTGAATGTGACTTGAAAATTAAAAGTTAATGGTAAATATTTGCCACCAAACAGGTGGCTTTTTACTTGGATGCTCGATTTGTTATATATCTTGCTGCTAGCTACGTTGCTAAATATCTTGTGAATTAGTTAATAAATTCACTTGCGTCCCTGGTCATATTTTGTCAGTTTTGATGTAATCAGAATCACTGATCAACACTCACCAAAGTAGGACAATAATGATGAAAAATGTGGGCTTTATCGGCTGGCGCGGTATGGTCGGCTCAGTATTAATGCAGCGTATGATTGAAGAGCAGGATTTTGATGTTATTCGTCCGGTATTCTTCACGACATCACAATACGGACAGCCAGCACCTGATTTCACTGGTCAGCAAGGTACGTTACAGAATGCTTTCGATATCGAAGCTCTTGGTGTTTTGGATATTATTATTAGCTGTCAGGGGGGAGATTATACTAATGAGATTTATCCAAAGTTAAGGGCAACGGGTTGGCAGGGATATTGGATTGATGCAGCGTCAGCGCTGCGTATGAATGCTGATTCCATTATTATTCTTGATCCAGTTAACCATACGCATATTCAGCAAGGTCTTAATAAAGGCATAAAAACTTTTGTTGGTGGTAATTGTACCGTTAGCCTAATGTTGATGTCTTTAGGCGGCTTATTTGCTAATGATTTGGTTGAATGGGCTTCTGTTGCAACTTATCAGGCAGCTTCTGGTGCAGGTGCTCGTCATATGCGGGAATTGCTGGTTCAGATGGGATCTCTACATACTCAGGTAGCAAAAGAGTTGCAAGATCCGGCATCGGCTATTTTGGATATTGAAAGAAAAGTAACGGATTTCACCCGTAGCGGAGTTATGTCAACTGAGCAATTTGGCGTGCCGTTGGCTGGTAGTTTGATTCCGTGGATTGATAAACAACTTGATAATGGTCAAAGCCGTGAAGAGTGGAAAGGGCAGGCAGAAACCAACAAGATTTTGAATACCGGTAATAACATCATTACTGTGGATGGGTTGTGTGTGCGTATTGGTGCTTTGCGTTGCCACAGTCAGGCATTTACTCTGAAATTGAAAAAAGATATTTCGATTCCTGAAATTGAGCAATTACTGGCTGCGCATAATGACTGGGTTCGTGTTATTCCAAATGATCGCGAATTGAGTATGCGCGAATTAACCCCGGCTGCCGTAACGGGAACTTTGAATACTCCTGTAGGACGTTTACGTAAGCTGAATATGGGCTCAGAGTATTTATCTGCTTTTACTGTAGGTGACCAATTGTTGTGGGGAGCAGCAGAGCCTCTGCGTCGTATGCTGCGTATCTTGGTTTAATTATTTTAATCTATTTATTTATGTGAAAATCCACTCGTTATTCGAGTGGATTTATCTATATGGCATTTGATGGTTCTGTTGATTGTTTCTTTATTGGTTTATTTTTGTTATGTTATATAATTAATGTTAATGATTTTTCGGTTTGAAAATAAAAAATCGGTTTTATAGGGGGAGATATGAAGCAAGATAACCTACTGGATTTAAAGGTAAGGGAATTAAGAGAGTTGGCGAAAACTTTATCTTTTCGCTATTTAACTCATAGTAAAATAAGAATGGATTTTAATTCAAAAATAAATCTTTTTGTAGAGGATATACTAAATAGCTTTCCATAATACTGATACACCTATGCCTTTTGTTTTCTTTTTGAACAATATTGGTTCTGTATCCTATCTCATTGATTATACAGACCATTTTGATGAAAAAGCTGTATATCTTGGTACACAAGGGCTGGTTGGAAGTGGAGCATAATTATGAAAACTTATTTAGGTTATGTCCCTCAATTAAATTATGGCCTTAAGAAATAAGCGGATACAACCTAATTTCACCATAGCGATATAATTTCTTGCTGTCTTTTCATAACGGGTGGCGATGCGACGATGCTCTTTGAGTCGACCAAAACATCTTTCTACAACATTTCTTCTTCGATACGTTTCATGGTCGAATTTAACCCGTCCATCTGACCGCGCTTTTTCATTTGATTTATAGGGAATTATCACTTTTATTCCCTGACTTTTTAACCGGTTACGTAATGCGTGGCTGGCATAACCTTTATCAGCAATCACCGCTTTTGAACGACGTTTCATAAAACCGTTTTTACGCTGAATACCCAGACCATCCAGCAGGCGCACTGCATATTGACTTTCATGACATTGACCTGCACTGAGTACCACATTCAGTGGATAGCCTTTTCCATCGACCGCCAGATGGATTTTGGTGCCATAACCACCCTGAGAGCGACCCAGGCCATGATCTTCGGTGACATCGGGATGTTTTTTTTGGCGCCCGCCGCACAATGTGCCGCACGAATGTTACTGCCATCCAGAGATATAGCTGACCAATCAACTAAACCTTGTTCATCCAGTATTGACAATAACTTATTGAAAATGAGGTTAATGAGCCCCGATTTTGCCCACCGATTAAAGCGATTATAGACGGTTTTCCAGGAACCATAACGTTCGGGTAAATCCCGCCAGGGGGCACCGGAACAGAGTATCCAAAACATGCCGTTGATAACCCGGCGGTGTTCAACATAAGGATGTCCCGGCCGTTGAGAATGTTCGAGGGGCAATAAGGGGAGCAGTAACTCCCATGCTTCATCAGGAAGGTCGTAACGAGCCATAACAGGTTTTTTCCGAAAATCAGAACCAGGGGATTATTCTATCTCAGTCTATTGCGGGACACAGCCTAGTACTACAGCCGTAGATACCAGAAAGTTGCATTTTCCTTGATACTCACAATTCTGAGAAGCCGCATGAATTAAGCTTTTCTATGAGTGTCTTTTCTGTTGAAAAAAGTAAGTACGGCTGTAGTACTAGGTCAGGTTCGTATTCACTGTTTATCTTCAAATGGTGCAATTGAGATTATTCAGTTTGAAATAGATCACCTGAAAGAACAAGCTTTCTATTTAACAGCAAACAGAGTAAAGCAATATGCAATAATTGAAAGGGAAAAAGAGAAATCAAGTTATACTAATCTTATATTAAAACAGATTGGGTTTGTTGGTGGTGGCACTCAAATTCTTGCAGGTTATACAGTCTGTAAAGCTTCTTTAGGGTTAGCATGTGCCTCATTCGGTGCGCCATTAATGGCTCATGGGTATAATAATGTTGTTGAAAATGGATATTATTTACTGTATAGAGAAAATATTAATGGTGGTATCAGAGAAGGATATAGGTATGTTGCTAATAAAATTGGTTTAAGTGATAAAGATGCAGATATTACTTATGCAACTGTTGATTTAGTGCTTTCAGGTTATGGCATTTTTAGAAAAGTTTTGAAGCCAAGAGAGAAATCTTGGAGTTTATTTAGAAATATTAATAGCGATTTTACCAGAGGATGGAAAGAAATGGATTCTTTAAGCTTAAGTATGGAAATGGCGGTTGATGGTGTTACTCTTTGGAGTATTTATAAGATAACAGAAGAAGAGAAATAATATGGATCAGGAACTCATTCAGGGTCGGATCTCACATTTTTAATATGGTTATTGTGAGTAAAAATAACCCTTTGCGAGCTCAATAAACATACAAAAGAGATATTAAAACCTATCAATAAAAGCATATTGAATATGCGAAATTATCAATATCCGTGTGACGATTGATTTTTATACAAAGTAGAATCCCGCCCTGGGAACTCATTATATCTACTCAATCATCTGATATGGATTTTTTATTATATTTTTTATTATATTTTTTATTTATAATAATTTTTTCTATGTTTTTTTATTTATTAAAAAATACACAGAAAGTAAAAAGAGTATTTTTCTATTCATAATTAACCTGTTGTTTTTGTTTTCTTTTTGTATAGATCAGTTAATTATATCTAAATTTGGTTATTCCTTAATTCCACCATTTAGATTTTTGAATTTAAATGATGAGGTAATAAGATTAAGTGCGGTGATGTTTTCAATTTTAATCATGATAATGTTCCCAAGGAAGTTTAAATGTTGACGATAAATTACTGGTGAAAAACAATAATGGATTATACCGAAATTATTATTTCTATTAAATCATCATGGCTGGATATATACCCAATGGATTTCAAGATGGATCGCGACGGCAAGGGAGCGAATCCCCGGGAGCATAGATAACGATGTGACCGGGGTGAGTGAGTGCAGCCAACAAAGAGGCAACTTGAAAGATGACGGGTATATTATACTATTATGTTTTATCTCTTGTTATATTGTTTTTTCTATTTATTCTTAAGATAATAATAGAAGAAAAAAATAACAATCTTATGGTTATTTTTGGTGTTATCTTGGTTCTTATATTATCTAGTGCTCAATTAATTTTAACAGGATATGAGTACAATATACCCAATTTTATTAATTTTAAAAGCGAAAGTATAAAGATTGGTGGTTTTATATTTTCCTTATTGTATATTATTTTAATGCCAAGAAGATATTCTAGATGATTTTTTCAAAGATATAATAAAATGTCAGAATTGATTTAGTTACTGAACTAATTGTTGATAACGCTACAGCTCTGAGTATTTATCAGCTAGAAAAGGAAAAATAATGATGGACTATATAGATGTTACAATTTCCACTCAATCTACTTGGCAGGATATTTTACTGTACTATTTTTTATCTTTGGTAATATTATTTTTACTTCTTATTATTAAAGTTATTATAGAGAAAATAGGAAATTATATTCTTTCTGTTTTTTCATTCTTTATAATAATCATGTTTGGAACTGCTCAATTGTTTATTGTTAAATATGATGGTTATCATGAAATTACATCAATGTTTATTAATTTAAATAGTGAGGTAATTAGCGTAGGTAGTGTGATATTTTCTATTTTATATGCTTTGGCTCTACCAAGAAAATTCGTTAATGAAACAAGGCGTTAAATTAAAACGCCTTGTTTTAATTATTTAATAAATTCTGTCATCCCAAATACTATAACCGCCAGTACCTGCGATAAGGTGATTCCAGGTAATGTTTGTATATTTTAACGAAATACTTGGTTTGGTGGAAACCGTGAATTTGGCTCAAGGAGCAGTACCAAATAGCCGGAAAGTGAATAGCAAAGTTCTGACTGAGGATATCAACATTACGTCTCAGGATATTTTTAATGAGCAGGCGATTTATTTGGGTGATAAGGCAAATTTGGATAACTACAAAATACCAGGGATTTATTACCAAGATTACAATATTTATGCCCAAAATGGTGCTAACTACCCTGAATCGCTTGCTGGTTCACTTGTCGTTCTGAAAAATAATGCTGTGACTCAACGTTATTTTGTTTATAACAGCAGCCGGATATATACACGCAGCCAATATCACAATTTACCATGGACACCTTGGGCCCAAGAATATAACACGCTTAATAAACCCACCGCGTCGGATATTCAGAGTGAACCGCGCGATACCACCACGATTGATCTTACTGGCCTAAATACTGAACGTTATTATCCGGTTTGGTGGAGCCTCCCACCTAATGTCGGAGCGAATTCTTGGTTAACACTTCATAGACCCTATCCATATGATGCAGAAAAAAAACCATTCGGTGAAGGTGTGACACATGTTGCCGGATTACTTGCACAAATAGAAGGGGGGATGTTCCGTGGGGAGGTGATGCCCGCTATCTTAATATTAAACGCATAAATCAAACCTATCGTAAAACGGTAAAAGCAATCCGTCACGCCATGATAAGCATCGCCAGACCCGTTGACGGCAAATATCCCCTTTATGGCGATGTAAAATCCGGTGATATTGTAGATTGTTACGTTTATAGTGGTTGTTATTTACGTGGTGGTTTAACCTATTTTACGACCAGCAATTTTCAGTCAATCCGTTATTCACGTGAAGAAGGAGAGACAGAAATACATAGATGGTCAAGTGAAGATCTTAAGCGGGAAATGAAGTGGATGGTGAAATCATTAGCCATCAATGATCCATTATTAGGTGAAGAATATACTGATAATACAATACCTTATTCTCTGGATTATGACACACGTTATCAAAAGAAACCATAATGAGGATATATGATAATATTAAATAAACTAATAGACAAAAATGGCTATGAATATGTTAATGTGCCAGCTGAACCCCATCAATTAATCTCAATGGGTTTCAGTGTTCAAGAAGCTAAAGCATTATATCAGAAGGCCATTATCGAACAGAAAAATAAAGCCTATCACCGCCAAAAATATTATTTATTAGAACAAGCAACAATTAAAATGGCACCATTGCAAGATGCCATTGATTTAGGCATTGCTACTGATAACGAAATAACAATGTTGATGGAGTGGAAGAAATATCGCGTTGCATTAAATCGAATGGATACCACGGCACAAGATATTGAATGGCCAGAACAACCAGAATAAAATGAATCATTTTTATGGTGGTAATTTTTAATTAAATTTAATATTACCATCTATAAATAGCCAGCCATATTAAGTTGGCTATTTATATAATTTAAATTTTTTCATTATATATTCCAAATAATACCGCTGATTTTATAGTCATCAATTCTTATTGCAGAGAAATTATTATTTATAATTTTCTTCTTATTATTAGTGATTTTTATGGATTACCAGGAGACATTGAGTGTTACTGGTTTAATTACAATAATATTTAATTAAATATAGATACATAAAGTTCTGAAATTAATTATGAGTTTTTAACTTCAAGAATTAAAAACGTTTTCTGAAAAAGATGTTAATGAATTTAATATAAAAATAGTTTCAGAAACGATAAATAATTAAAATTTAGTTTATAAGTTTTAAATCTACGGCCTGAAAAACAGGCCGTTATTATTTTATTCTGGCTTTTCAGGCCAGTTAATATCTGGCGCTGATGAAATATCAATTCGGCTCAGTAATACTAAATACTTTTTCCAATCTAACAACAATAGCTTTTCTTTTTCTGAGGAGAATTCAATATCTACAGCATGTTGTAACAATGTAACTGTTTCATTCGCTTGTCGTAATAGTGCTGCCCTCTGCTGCTCTGCCTGTTTAATCTGGCTATCCTTTATAGCATATTTATCAGTTACCCACTGTTTACCATCCCATTTATCAAAATCAGTGACAGGTTGTTTGAATGTCAGATATTCTGGTAGTTCACCTATAGCAGTAATTTCATATTGTGCTAGGGTTTGCATGTTATAAGCTATTTTTCCTCGGTAATCAGGTACAATTTGCCAATAACTTTTATCTTCGTTGCGGCAAACAGCCATGTCATCAGAATCTGGAAGTTTTGGTGCATCTGGATAAGAATTAGCTGGAAGTCCTACTCCTTCCATTAGATATTCTGGTCTGGCACCAATAAATTCTCTGGAATAAGGCTCTGCATTGTAGATTGTCAACCACCCAGACTTGGTTGCTAATCCGTTATTTCCCAATATTGCGGTTTCTGGTTCTAAGGAATATTTTTGTTTCTGTGTTGTCATTACGCTGCTCTCACTATGTAGTTAAATGCGATATTACGGGGACGTACTCTAAATGTAGATAATGAAACTGCACCAGTAGGATTTAATGGGGTCGAAAAATATTGGCCGCTCCCGAATTCTGCTTCCTCAAAATCACTAGCCATAATTTCTGATGGATAATTACTTGAAAAACGATTAATAGGAGGAGATACCAATAATCCTATATTTGCAGAGGCTGCATGGGTGTAAAGATTAGGTAACTTTGTTGAATTCTGGTGGGATAATATCTCCCTTCCTGAATCAATACTTCTCCCATTATCCCAACCTCGAATAAATTCACCACGTAGATCAGGGAGTGTGCCAGAGGGATACGCTTCCCCTAATTTAGGGTACATAGATTTGTCAAACTGCTGGCCACTACAAATAAGATAACCTGCTGGTGCAGTTGGCTTAGACCACGGTAATGGAATACCAACAAGAATATCATCCTCTGTTAATATTTTACGTTTCCCCCTGAAGTTACCATTTTTATCAAAAGCATAAGTGGAAATGCTGAATGCTTCTGAATAACCCCCATACCCGAAAGAAAGCCCGCGAGCATGCTGAGGGCTATCAACGTTAGGGTGAGCTATATGAATTGCTAAATCACCCAAATTACCAATTCCATTAGGTCTTAAAAAACCTGAACGTCCCAAATGACGTGAATTAGGATCATCATAATAGTTTGCAGTTTTAGCTAATATATAACCTGATGTTTTTGTATCCGTATTCAATTGAATAAATCGACTGTCAGACTCTGATTTAGAATAATGCTCATTAGCTATTGCAACATAGCCGTTCTTTCGAGGGAGTTGAACAACATTTATATTTGAGGAGTCAGACTCACGATATCCTATTGCACAAAAAGAATCTGCTTCATGAGAAGTGGCTTCTATGAAGACATATCGACCATCGCTTTTTGTTAGTGACAAACTGGAATAATTTCCACCTGTTTTAATATTGTGATTGCCTGACGTGAATGATTCAGTTGAGTCCTTAGGAAGAGCATTTTTCGCCAAATTCACGGTTTCCACCAAACCAAGGTTTTTAAAAACTCGCCAATTCGTGATAATTTCAATAATAATAGTCTCATATTGGTATTAGGCAGGGTTACATATGGCAAAGATTGGCTATGTTCGGGTGTCAACAAATGACCAAAACAGTGATTTACAGCGAAACGCATTGATAAGTATAAATTGTGAGCAAATTTTTGAGGATAAAATTAGCGGAAAAACATCCAACAGACCAGGTTTAAAACGAGCTTTAAAACAACTTAAAAAAGGTGACACTCTGGTTGTTTGGAAACTGGATCGATTGGGGCGTAGCGTAAAAAATATGGTAACTTTAATTTCTGATTTAAGTGAACGCGGTATTCATTTTCAAAGCTTGACTGATAGCATTGATACCAGCACTTCTATGGGGCGATTTTTCTTTCACGTTATGAGTGCGCTGGCTGAAATGGAACGGGAATTAATCGTTGAAAGAACGAATGCAGGATTAATAGCGGCTCGTGCCCAAGGGAGAATTGGTGGTAGACCAGTGTCACTTTCATTCATTGAACAACAACAAGCAGCAAGATTGCTGGCAAAAGGCCACACACGGAAACAGTTATCATTAATTTACAACATATCGTTATCTACAATATATAAATATTTTCCAGTAAATAAAGTAAATTGTCGATCAAATTAATGTTTGCAGTGCGGCTAGTTAAACGTTTAATTTTGTATTAGTAATATCCAAGGCTAATTGGTTCTTAATTTATGCAAAATATATCAAGTTTCTTTATCTATGCAAAAAACTTCCGCCGCACTATACATACAATAAAGAAACAACGGAATAAGTTGACAATCAGCTATTGCTAGCAAAAGAGTCTATTGTGTATGAAATCCACTGCATCTGGACGTTTTTGGGTAAAGAATTGCCATCAGCATAGGATTTACACATCTAAGTAAATTAATTTATTTACAATTGAAAAGTGTGTCAGTACCTGGAAATCACCAGGTAAACGCGACCAATAAAGTTGATTTCATTAATTGCACAGTCAAAAGTTACGTCGTTATCACAAACTCGGATCTTACTGACTGGGATTTTTGTAATTTTTTTAATGCTGTGCATGCCCTCAATATCAATTAACCATAAACCATCTTGAACATCAGGTTCTTTTGTATCTAGCAAATACCAGGTTTTATTGTTATCGACAATAAGAGGTTTTTTTATTTCTCTGGCAATCAGTTGATTATCTAAAATCACTGGATCGTCATCGCTCAGCTTTCCACCAACCAATTTAACGCGTTGTATTTTCGGGGTAATAATGTTTTTTAAAGATTCCTTTTTCTCTTCTCCATCAGGGAACATTTCTCCTTGTCCTGTGCTTAGCCATAACAATGAAGCATTGGTTTCAAGGTTGCATTGAATAACCCAATCGGCTGGAAAGCTGTCTCTTAAATAACGGTTTGCCATTGTGCTTTTAGACACACCTAAATGGTCGCTCAATGCTTGACGTGATTTAAACCCATATGCACTAACAAGGCGTTCGATAGCTTGCTTTCCTCCACTATCTGCACCCATTTTTATCTCAGTTATGTTTTTTTTCATTGAAAGTACAGTTTGGTGAGTTTGCCGTCTCCACAAAGCCCTCTGATTAAGGGCTATAGTGATCCCAAATAAATTTATTAGATTCGATAGGGGATATTGCATCATGGGCATATAAATTTCAATCTATATACTTTGTGAAACTATGTCATCTAAATAAAGAGAAAAAATCTTCCAATCGATAAAATAAGAAAAACTTATTAATTACAATGGATTGTGATCGGAAAGAAACCTTTTTAACCATTAATTATTTCAATAAAAACAATAATTAATATATTAACACTATCAAATATAGTTCTCAAAAAAGATGAAAAATCACTTTAAATTTTTCTAATCAACGTGTACTGTTCTTATATACAGTTATGTTATACGGAGGTAAGTTTGTCAGTGGACTTTCTTATGGAATCAGTAATAGCGCAACGTATTAATTTTATAGCTAGAATGGCAACGAGCAGTGAATGTAATCATGCTGAAGATAAAGAACTTGCTTTAGTTTGGATTGCTGAGTTGTCGACACCACTTGCAAAACAACTTATTAACCACCACGAAACGCTTGAAGAATAAATGCGGCAGATAAATGTGGGAATTCTGTATGATAAATAATCTAAAGTTTCTAAGTTGATAATGATTGTATTGGAAAATGAGCTGAGAAATAGACTTTACCTATGAATTCTGCAAATTTTGGAAGATATGATTAATTATTAAATTAGCCACTGAAAAGTGGCTTCTTGCTTCTCATTTGTACTGTTTCCTTAACAATATTGTTTCATTGGTTCTCTCCCACTATTCAGCGCACCATAACACTTTAACTTACTGCCTATCTCAATAGGGCTATTTTATTTGCCATTTTGAACCTGGACAGTGCTCAAAATCCTCACGTACTACGTGTACGCTCCGGTTTTTCCGCGCTGTCCGTGTTCAAACTGCCTGCAACAATTACGCCTATTGAGATAGGCTCTTAACAATATTGACTAAATTAGAGGGGGTATACCTAATGAAAATAATTGCACAGCAGAATGATACTGTTGATGCTTTATGCTGGCGTCATTATGGTCGGACTCAAGGCATGACAGAACAGGTACTATTAGTTAACCCAGGCTTGGCCGAATATGGTGTAATTCTGCCACATGGCACAGAAGTTGAGATGCCGGAAATTATGACAGCTACAACGAAACCTATTTTGCAACTATGGGATTAAATATACCCATACTAATTTGATGGTTTTAAACAGAGTTATCACTCTATACCCAATGGATTTCAAGATGCATCGCGACGGCAAGGGAGCTAATCCCCGGGAGCATAATAACTATGTGACCGGGGTGAGTGAGTGCAGCCAACAAAGAAGCAACTTGAAAGATGACAGGTATATATCAGGAAATTAAACTTATCTATTTTGGCTAGATAAATAAACAGTTGAACTGGAACGTTATACTTAATATATAATCAAGCAGCGAAAATTTGAATTTTTTGAACTATTAGAGTCAAACTTTAACAAAAGAATTACCTAGTAACATAGATTACATAAAGGCCTTTCTCAATTACGGGAAGGGCTTTTTAATTTATGTTGTTATATTTTCCCTTTTCAAGAAACTTGTTTTGTCTTTCTTACAATTCCTCTTTGATGTTGGCAGCTGTCTTTGCTGGCATTCTTTCATACATAAATCCACAACCACCAAATGGCATTTTTCCAAACATGGATACACAACTAACAGAACTTTTGCGCTTATTGCGTAACCTGATCAGAACTGGTGTTGTTACCGAGGTAGATCATGCCCGAGGTATGTGCCGAGTCGCGACAGGTAATCTTGAAACCGATTGGCGACCTTGGTTGACAATGCGAGCAGGTCATTCCCGTACTTGGTGGTCTCCTAGTGTTAGTGAACAGGTTTTATTACTATCCGTTGGTGGAGAATTGACCACCTCCTTTGTATTACCGGCTGTATATTCTGATCAATTTCCAGCGCCATCAGCTTCTTCCGAAGCTGTCCATATAGCTTTTCCTGATGGAGCAGTAATGGAGTATGAACCGTTATCTGGTGCATTAAAGGTAACTGGTATAAAGACTGCTAAGGTACAGGCTTTATATTCCATAGATCTTGAAGCGACAAATATAAAACTAAAGGCATACAACGAAATAAAACTGGAGTCATATAACGAGATTAAACTGGATGCAAAAAACAAAATTGAATTGAAAGCACTCAACGAAATTGGGCTAGATGCAACAAAAGAACTCAAAATGAAATCACATGAAGTCAAGTGTGAAGCAGAAGAAAAAATCGAATTGAAGGCATCAGAACTGACGTTGAAAGGAAACACGAAACTGGAAGGTAATGTTGAAAATACAGGCGGAAAACTCAGTTCTAATGGTGTGACCTTACATTCTCACCAACATACCGGCGTTATGGCAGGCGGTGCGACAACAGGAGGCCCAGTATAATGATGTACCTTGGAATGAATCGACAAACCGGTCGTAGCCTGACGGATCTGGATCATGTACGCCAGTCTGTCAGCGACATCTTACTAACCCCCATTGGTAGTCGTTTAGCTCGTCGTACTTATGGTTCTCTGCTACCTGAATTAATTGACTGGCCACAGAACGCGGCTCTACGCCTGCAAATTATGGCAGCCACCTATACAGCTATTAGCCGCTGGGAACCGCGAATTAATCTGACAGCTATCACCATAAATACCCAACAAGACGGCAAAATGACAGTAGATATCTCTGGTCATTATCAGCTGTCCCCTGGGGGGGTTTCTCTATCTATCCCTGTGAGGTAAAACAATGCCGACCATTGATCTAAGCCAGTTGCCGCCACCTGATGTAGTCGAGCCACTGGATTATGAAAGCCTGTTGGCTGAACGTAAAGCCAAATTAATATCTCTTTATCCTGAAGAGCAACGGGATGCTATTACACGAACATTGGAATTGGAATCCGAACCTCTGGTTAAGTTACTTGAGGAAAATGCTTACCGGGAATTGATATTGCGCCAGCGGGTTAATGAAGCTGCTCGTGCAGTAATGTTGGCCTATGCAACCAATAGCGATTTAGACCAGTTAGGAGCGAACTATAACGTTACCCGAGCAGTTATGGAGCCTGATAGCACCTTCCGTGATCGCATCCAAAGAGCCTTCGAAGGGCTAAGTGTTGCAGGGCCAATAGGTGCGTATGAATATCATGCTCTTAAGGTTAATGAAAGTATTCATGCAAATAAAAGTGAATATAAAGGTGAATATCAAACTGTCGCAGATGTTTCCGTCATCAGCCCATCACCAGCCAATGTGACGGTGACTGTTTTGTCGCGGAAATGGAAATGGGAAAAAGATAAAGAAGACGAAGAAGATAAAGAGCATAGCGGTGTAGCTTCACAAGAGTTACTGGACAAAGTGATTGCGGCACTTAATGACGAAAACGTCAGACCAGTTGCTGATCGGGTAAAAGTGCAGTCAGCCAACATAGTGGAATATCAAATTGATGCTGTGCTTTATCTTTATCCGACACCTGAATCTGAACCTATCCGTAAATTGGCTCAACAAAATATGGATAAGTACGTGCTAGATCAACATAAATTGGGGAGAGATATTCGGTTATCTGCCATTTATGCTGCCCTGCATGTCTCAGGAGTACAACAGGTAGAACTGAGAGCCCCGACGAAGGACATAATTCTGTGTAAAGATCAAGCTCCTTATTGTACTGGTGCAAAACTGGAAATAGGTAAAACACAAACTGCTGATTGTTCCAAACCAAATCCAGGTTTGATAGTGGGAGGTTCTGATGAATGACCGCCTGTTACCAACAGGTTCTACGGTTTTGGAGTTGGCTGCTGCTAAGGCATGTTCACAATTGCAAAATATTCCAGTACCGCTTCGCCAACTCTGGAATCCTGATACTTGCCCTGAAGAGTTATTACCCTATCTGGCGTGGGCGTGGTCGGTTGATCGCTGGGACGAAAAGTGGTCGGTAAGCACTAAGCGAGACGTGATAAAAAACTCGCTGTTTCTACACAAACATAAGGGAACCATTGGTGCCGTCCGTCGCGTGGTAGAACCGCTTGGTTATCTCATTCAAATAAAGGAATGGTGGCTGAACAACGAAACACCGGGCACATTCCGGTTGGCGATAGGAGTACAGGAAAACGGGATCACCGAAGAAACTTTTTTAGAGCTGGAACGGCTAATTTCTGATGCCAAGCCTGTAAGTCGTCATTTGATAGGTTTGTCAATCAACCTGGATGTTAAGGGCGAATTTTATTGTGCTGCAACGAGTTATAGTGGAGATGACCTCACTGTTTACCAATATCTCCCTGATGTCATAACAACTAGCGACAATGCTCCTTTAGGGGCAGCAATTCATTTGATCGAGACAGATACATTGAGGGTTTCACCATGAAATACTTTGCAATTTTAACCAACCTGGGAGCGGCGAAACTGGCGAACGCTGCTGCTTTGGGGACAAAAGTCGATATTACTCACATGGCTGTTGGTGACGGTGGCGGTAAATTACCAGATCCTGATGTCAATCAGACAAAATTAGTTAATGAAAAGCGTCGTGCTGCAATTAATACATTAGGCGTCGACCCGGTAAACACCAACCAAATTATTGCCGAACAAATTATCCCTGAAAGTGAGGGTGGTTGGTGGATGCGTGAAATTGGTCTGTTTGACAGTGAAGGTAACTTGATTGCAGTAGCAAACTGTCCGGAAACCTATAAACCACAATTACAGGAAGGTTCGGGTAGAACACAAACTATCAGAATGATCTTGATTGTCAGCAATACGGATTCGGTAACGCTGAAAATCGATCCCTCTGTAGTTTTAGCAACTCGTGATTATGTAGATAGCTCTATTCAGAAACATGAAAAAAGCCGTAATCACCCAGATGCCACGTTGACAGAGAAAGGTTTTACAAAACTTAATAGTGCCATTAACAGTAATGATGAAACTACAGCAGCAACACCCAAAGCGGTAAAAGTAGCTTATGATAATGCTAATAGTAAATTGGCAAAAAACCAAAATGGCGCGGATATCCTAGATAAAAATGCTTTTGTGAAAAACCTTGGTTTATTAGAAAAGCTGATTCCGATAGGTGTACCACTTCCTTGGCCGACGGCGACACTGCCGGATGGGTGGTTGCAATGCAATGGTGCGGCCTTTGATAAAGCGAAATTTCCGGAATTAGCCAAGGCTTATCCTGGTGGTAATTTGCCCGATTTGCGAGGGGAATTTATTCGCGGTTGGGATGATAAGCGTGGTGTTGATCCGGATCGTACATTATTGGTATGGCAAGAAGGGTCTTATTTACTACAGGAAATTCAACAAGCTGCTGATAATGTTGTTAACTTCTCAGTTAATGAGCGTACGAAATTACAATGGGATACTCCCCAAAATAAAGATATTCAATTAAGAGCTAGAGCTTCTGGAGGTTCAGCAACAACTTGGACTACCAATGCAGCTTATATAGGGGTATCAAGGCCACGTAATGTAGCGTTTAACTATATTGTAAGGGCAGCATAATGTTTATGTCTGTACTTGAAGAGATCCCGGTAGGAATACCACTGCCTTGGCCGACTGACATACCACCAAATAGGGGGGTGAAATGTAATGGGGCAATCTTTGATAAGTCTTTATATCCAAAATTAGCGGAAACTTATCCCAGTGGTAAATTACCTGATTTACGTGGTGAATTTATTCGGGGCTGGGATGATGGACGTGGGGTGGATATTGGTCGATATCTCCTATCTTCTCAATTGGCAGACATTGCTCCACATAGTCACAGGATTGGACGGATGTGGTCCAACTCAAATGGTGGAACCGAGAAGGTGGGTACACCAAGCTATATTCTCAATAGTGTCTACTAAAACGTTAACTACGGCATTGATCCGCGCGGACTAGGCATCGCTATAGGAATGGGAGCGGGTGGTTTCGGTTATATGGATAATGCGATTGCTGCTTCAACAGGAATAGAAACACGTCCACGAAATGTGGCATTTAATTACATTGTGAGGATTGCCTGATGAATAAGGCTGAACTGGATAAAAATAATATTGCTATCATTACCGGAAGTATCGTTGTGTTTAATTACGATGCGATTACGCTGGAATATTTAAACAGTTCTGATGAGTATCTTCCCGTTGGTGTCGGTCTTCCTGCTAATTCCTGCACAGACGTGCCACCTGAAACCCAAGTGGGATATGTCGCCTGCCGTTCATCTGATTTAACCAGTTGGCAAATTGTACCGGATTATCGAGGAAAAATAGCCTACGACACACAAACTGGGGAACAGAAGGAGATCATTAAACCAGGTGAATTACCAGAAACTCTAACGTTCAAACAGCCAAGCACTGATTTTGATAAGTGGGACGGTGAAAGATGGGTAACGGACATTGAAGCTCAAAAAGCCAATCAGATTAAACAAGCAGAACAACAACGTTATCACCTTCGCCAACAGGCTGATGAAGCCATGACTTTATTACAATATGCTATTGAGACTGAGATGGCCTCAGACACAGAAAAAGCATTATTGCTTGCCTGGAAGAAATATGTGGTATTACTGAGCCGTGTTGATACTTCAATGGTTTCAGATATTGAGTGGCCACAAATACCAGAATAATACAATTATCAAGACCGAGCATTATTCTGTCCCCGGTCTTTTTTCAGTGATGACAGGCTATGTTAGCCTGTCGATTTTCGATGCTTTTGAAGTATCAACCTGGTTAAGTATGGCTAGGTATTTTTTCCATTCCAATAAGACCTGGCGCATTAGGTAAACACTTATTGATTAACCTAAAGAGTCAGAGTAGAAAAAGACCTGCGGTTTGTGAACGACAGGCCTATATTATTTATACCGGTTGTGTGGGCCACTCAATATCTGGTGCTATGGTGGGATTAATGCGGTTTGCTTGTATTCGGTATTTTTTCCAGGCTTTGAGCCGCTCTATCTCTTCCAGAGTTGCTTCATCTAGATCAACAGCATCCTTGCTGGCAAGGGCTAGCAATTCTTCTTTATGTCTCTCTGCTTGAGCAACTAACTCGCCCTTTGTGTACTTACGCGGAATAATAGCGCCATTTATATATTGCCATTTGCCAGAAATATCACAAGAATCAGGCAGATTACTTACCTCAGCTACACTCATTCCATCTGGGTTAAAAGCTGATACATCTCCTGATATAGAAGATTTTTCAAAACTCACTAATCCGTGAAATTTCCAACAGAATAGTCTCGTATTGGTACTAAGCGGGGGGTATATATGGCAAAGATTGGCTATATTCAGGTGCCAATAAATGACCAGAACGGTGGTTTATGAAAAAATGCGTTGATAAGAGTAAATTATGAACTATTTTCGAGGATAAATTTGTAGTAAAAACAACCAATTGAAGATTTAATTTTATACTATACAACAAGCATTTATGAGATTTCATTTTGCATAAAATATAAATTTTATTTATATTAAATTCAACTATGCTAACTCCATTGCCAAACAAAGTTTAGGTCAGTTATTTTCAAGATAATCAGAAGTAAAATTAAATATGGACAGTAAACCCGAAGTTATAAGCTGTGAGTTCTATCAATAAAACGCCCGAATTTTTTCTGGAATCGCTCAGCCAATTGCAAAGTAGGTATTAAAATACAACTACCCAGTAGTTTGGATGGATATCTGGCTTCATAATTTCGCCAAATTATAATAATATAACATTACAATGGCGTGATTTATTTTTATCAGCAACAAAATAATGATAAATTTTCTCAGCTCAAAAAAAGCCTCTGTACATTGAAAATACAGAGGCTTTTTTCAACTTCTTATTATAAAACGATTATTCTACGGTCACTGATTTAGCCAAATTACGAGGCTGATCAACATCAGTTCCTTTGATCAGAGCAACATGATAGGAAAGCAATTGCAGTGGTACTGTATAAAATATTGGTGCGATCAGCTCTTCAACATGCGGCAACGGAATAATCTTCATTCCTTCACTATCAGTAAAACCCGCGTCCTGATCAGCAAAAACATATAGCAATCCACCACGAGCACGTACTTCTTCGATATTAGATTTCAGTTTTTCTAACAGTTCATTATTCGGAGCTACAATGATAACCGGCATATCTGCATCAATCAGTGCCAGTGGGCCATGTTTTAATTCACCAGCAGCATAAGCTTCAGCATGGATATAAGAAATCTCTTTTAATTTCAGAGCGCCTTCAACCGCAATCGGATATTGATCACCACGACCAAGGAATAAAGCATGGTGTTTGTCAGAAAAATCTTCCGCCAGCGCTTCAATAATTTTATCTTTCGATAACATGCTTTCGATACGGCTTGGCAGTGCATGTAATGCATGAACAATTTCTTGCTCCTGCTCTGCATCAACACCTTTCAAGCGTCCAAGGTAAGCCACCAGCATCAATAATACTGTTAGCTGAGTTGTAAACGCCTTAGTTGAAGCAACGCCAATTTCTGCACCGGCTTTGGTCATCAGAGCAAAATCAGATTCACGTACTAAAGAAGAACCCGCTACGTTACAAACAGTCAATGATGTGAGATAGCCAAGTTCTTTAGATAAACGCAAGGCTGCCAATGTATCTGCGGTTTCGCCCGATTGAGACAAGGTGATAAGTAAGCTTCCTGAACGGCGTGCTGATTTGCGGTAACGGAATTCAGAAGCAATTTCCACATCACAAGGAATACCAGCCAATGCTTCAAACCAATAACGGGAAACCATACCTGCGTTATAGGATGTACCACAAGCAACTATCTGAATATGCTCTACTTTAGATAATAATTTAGCTGCGTTAGGACCAAGCTCAGACAAATCTACCTGCCCATGACTCAAGCGTCTTTCCAGAGTGCTTTTAATTGCCATTGGCTGTTCATAGATCTCTTTTTGCATGTAATGACGGTAGACACCTTTGTCACCAGCATCATACTGAATATTGGATTCAATCTGTTCCCGTTCAACCGGTTTGCCCTGAGCATTAAAAATACGCACAGTACGACGAGTTACTTCAGCAATATCCCCTTCCTCAAGAAAGATAAAACGACGAGTAACAGGCAATAGCGCCAACTGATCAGACGCCAGAAAGTTTTCTCCAACGCCCAAGCCTATAACCAAAGGACTACCCGATCTTGCAGCAATTATTGTTCCAGGATCACGGCTATCCATGATGACTGCACCATAAGCACCACGCAACCGAGGAATAACTCGTTGAATAGCTTCCAACAAAGTACCACCTTGTTTTTGTTCCCAATGAACAAGGTGGGCAATAACTTCTGTATCAGTATCCGAGATAAACTGATAACCGAGTGCAATTAATTGAACGCGTAATTCTTCATAGTTTTCAATAATACCGTTGTGAACAACAGCAATATAATCAGATACATGCGGGTGAGCATTTTTCTCGTTTGGTTCGCCGTGTGTAGCCCAACGGGTATGAGCAATACCTGTCCCACCAAGGACTGGCTGCTTACCAACCTCATCAGCAAGTACTTGTACCTTACCGACTTCACGCAGGCGAAACATATTTTTTTCGTTATCAACAACCGCCAAGCCAGCGGAGTCGTAACCTCGGTATTCCAAACGACGAAGTCCTTCAATCAGGATTTCTGCAATATCTCGTTGTGCTACTGCACCAACAATTCCACACATCAGTTTTATTCCTAAAAATAGGGCTGATGAAAGCCCTTTATATGTCAAGAGCCTGATTGTTTTCCGGTTTTTCCGGTCCCCGAGCCTGTAGAGTGGGGATTATTATTTTATTTTTTTTCTTTCACCGGGCGTTTCCACCCTTGAATATGTGTTTGTTTAGTTCTACTTACAACCAGCTCATTTTCAGCGATGTTTTTTGTCACTGTTGTCCCCGCTCCGATTGTAGCGCCTTTAGCAACAGTCACCGGAGCAACAAGCTGAGTATCAGAACCAACAAAAACATTGTCACCAATAATGGTCTTGAATTTATTAGCGCCGTCGTAGTTACAGGTAATAGTACCTGCACCAATATTTACATCACGGCCAATGTCTGCGTCGCCAAGATAAGTCAAATGTCCAGCTTTAGAACCTTTACCCAAATAAGATTTCTTCATCTCAACGAAATTCCCTACATGGGCTTTTTCAGCGAGTTTAGAACCAGGACGTAAACGTGCAAAAGGCCCAACAGTACAACTAGTTTCCATTTCAGAATCTTCAACTATTGTATAGGGGCTAATAATAGAATCATCACCAATGATGCAATTCTTCAACACACAACCGGTACCAATCTGTACGTTATTACCAAGGGCTACATTACCCTCAATAATGACATTAGTATCAATAACCACATCACGGCCGTGAATTAGTGTGCCACGTAAATCAAAACGAGCAGGATCCAACAACATAACACCCGCTAGTAATAATTGTTCCGCTTGTTCAGATTGATAAATACGCTCAAGAGCGGAAAGTTGAAGGCGGTTATTTACACCTTCCATTTCACTCAAGCGAGTTGGGTGCACCGCTTCAATTTTTCGACCTTCTTTATAAGCTAGTGCAATCACATCAGTCAGGTAGTATTCACCCTGAACATTGTTATTATCCAATTGGGCCAACCAACGTTTTAAATCACCACCATTAGCAACCAGAATACCTGTATTTATTTCATTGATTTTACGTTGTTCTTCAGTCGCGTCTTTTTGCTCAATGATACCAGTTACTTCTCCGTTTTCACGAACAATACGACCATAACCTGTTGGATTATCCAAAATTGCCGTTAATAAACCGATACCACCGTCAGGTTTAATCGCTAGCAGGCGTTCAAGGGTATCTGTACCAATAAGAGGCACGTCACCATACAGTATCAAAATATCTTCATCATCAGCGAAATATGGCGCTGCCTGCTGCATTGCATGACCAGTCCCTAACTGCTCTGCTTGTAATACCCAATTTAGTGTTTGATCAGAAAGGGTTTGCTTCATCAGGTTTCCTCCATGTCCATAAACCAGATGAACATTTTTAGCCCCTATTGCCATTGCAGTATCAATCACATGCTGAACCATAGGTTTACCGGCCAGCAAGTGCAGCACTTTAGGGAGATCAGAGTACATGCGGGTTCCTTTACCCGCGGCAAGGATCACAACACTTTTTGCACTGTTAGACATAAGAAACCCGATAACTCTAATTTAAGAGAGAAAAGTAAACCTGTTTATAAGATAAATTACTACATATTTCGCAATACAAAAAAGCCAGTTAGCTCACACCAACTGGCTTTTTTATTTAACTGCCTGTATTACATCGCTTTTTTTGTTAACTCGATTACACGAAGTTTCGCAATCGCTTTAGACAATTCAGCTGATGCCTGAGCATAGTCAACATCACCGTGAGAATTACGGATGTGTTCTTCAGCTTTACGTTTAGATTCCAACGCCTTAGCTTCATCCAAATCTTTACCACGGATCGCAGTGTCAGCCAGTACGATAACGCCGCTCGGTTGTACCTCAAGGATACCCCCAGAAAGGTAAATGACCTCTTCTTCACCGAACTGCTTAACAATACGTACCATGCCAGGTTTTATGGCAGTCAGTAGCGGAGCATGTCCTGGGTAAATGCCCAGTTCACCTTCACTACCTGTCACCTGAATTTTCTGTACCAAACCTTCAAACATCCGGCTTTCAGCACTGACAACATTCAGATGGTAAGTCATTGCAGCCATGTCAACCTCCGGTCAGCCGTATTAAAGTTTCTTCGCTTTTTCCACAGCTTCTTCGATGGTGCCAACCATGTAGAACGCCTGTTCTGGTAAGTGGTCATAGTCGCCGTCTAAGATACCTTTAAAGCCACGGATAGTGTCTTTCAGGGAAACGAACTTACCTGGTGAACCAGTAAAGACTTCTGCAACGAAGAATGGCTGAGACAGGAAGCGCTGGATCTTACGAGCACGCGCAACTACCAGCTTATCGTCTTCTGACAGTTCATCCATACCCAAGATGGCGATAATATCTTTCAGCTCCTGATAACGTTGCAGGATAGACTGAACGCCACGAGCAACATTATAGTGCTCTTGACCAACAACCAATGGATCGAGCTGACGACTGGTAGAATCTAACGGATCAACCGCAGGGTAAATACCCAAAGAAGCGATCTGACGACTCAAAACTACGGTTGCGTCTAAGTGCGCAAAAGTCGTTGCCGGAGATGGGTCAGTTAAGTCATCCGCCGGTACATAAACAGCCTGTACGGAGGTAATAGAACCGGTTTTGGTAGAAGTAATACGTTCTTGCAGAACACCCATTTCTTCCGCCAGAGTTGGCTGATAACCTACCGCAGATGGCATACGACCAAGCAGCGCAGATACTTCAGTACCCGCCAAAGTATAACGATAGATGTTATCAACAAATAACAGAACATCGCGGCCTTCATCACGGAACTTTTCAGCCATTGTCAGACCAGTCAGCGCAACACGTAGGCGGTTTCCTGGTGGCTCGTTCATCTGACCATATACCAGAGATACTTTATCCAGTACGTTAGAGTCTGTCATTTCGTGGTAGAAGTCGTTACCTTCACGAGTACGTTCACCTACACCGGCAAATACAGAGTAACCCGAATGCTCAATCGCAATGTTACGGATCAACTCCATCATGTTTACGGTTTTACCTACACCCGCACCACCAAACAGACCAACTTTACCACCCTTAGCGAATGGGCAAATTAGGTCCATTACCTTAATACCGGTTTCCAGTAGTTCTTGAGAGTTAGATAACTCTTCATAGCTTGGAGCCGGGCGATGAATAGCCCAACGCTCTTCTTCACCGATATCGCCTTTCATGTCGATTGGTTCACCCAATACGTTCATGATACGGCCCAATGTCGCTTTACCAACCGGAACTTCAATTGGATGGCCTAAATCAGTGACACTTAAACCACGGCTTAAGCCATCAGAAGTACCCATTGCAATACAACGAACAACGCCGCCGCCCAACTGCTGCTGAACTTCCAGCACCAACTTAGCTTCGCCGTTTTGAACCTCAAGAGCATCGTATACTTTTGGTACGGTATCTTGAGGGAATTCGACGTCCACCACGGCGCCGATTACCTGGATAATCTTTCCAGTAGCCATCTTGAATCCTCTACGTAATTCATAAACCTAGCTGTTAAACCGCGGAAGCGCCCGAGACAATCTCGGTCAGCTCCTGAGTTATGCTGGCCTGACGAGCTTTGTTATAAACCAACTGCAACTCTTTGATCAGGCTACCACCATTATCAGTTGCGGCTTTCATCGCCACCATTCGTGCGGCCTGTTCACTAGCCAGGTTTTCAACGACGCCCTGATAAACCTGCGATTCTACATAACGACGCAGCAGTATATCTAGCAACGCCTTAGGATCAGGTTCGTATAAATAATCCCAGGATTTCTTCTTCAGTGTTTCATCATCTCCGGCAGGCAGAGGTAATAACTGAGTAATAGTCGGTTCCTGGGACATTGTATTGATGAACTTGTTTGTCACCACATACAGTTTATCCAGACGTCCCTCATCGTATGCCCGCAGCATGATATTCACTGGCCCGATCAATTCAGACAGTGAAGGGTTATCTCCCATGCCTGTTACCTGAGCAACAACGTTGCCCCCAACAGAAGCAAAGAAAGAGGTAGCTTTAGAGCCGATAAGCGCCAGATCACACTGGACACCTTTATCAGACCAGTCTTTCATTTCTGAAAGCAGTTTTTTGAACAGATTAGTATTCAAACCACCGCACAAGCCACGATCGGTAGAAACAACCAGATACCCGACACATTTGGTTTCACGCTCTTCAAGGTATGGATGTTTATATTCCAGATTACCTAACGCAAGGTGACCAATCACGCTGCGTATGGTTTCTGCATAAGGACGACTGGCCGCCATGCGATCCTGCGTTTTACGCATTTTGGACGCAGCAACCATCTCCATCGCTTTAGTGATTTTTTGCGTGTTTTGCACGCTGGCGATCTTGGTACGTATCTCTTTTGCGCCGGCCATTCCTGATTCTCCTCATTAACCAGACGGCCCATGTTTAATTAAACCGGGCCGAATAGTGTTACCAGGATTGAGTTGCCTTGAAGGAATCCAGCAGAGCTTTCAGCTTTGCTTCGATCTCTTCGTTGTAACCACCAGACTGGTCAATCTCTTTCAGAAGATCAGCATGTTCACGGTTGGCATATGCAAGCAACGCAGATTCGAAATCAATAACCTTAGCAATTTCGATATCTTCCAGATAACCACGTTCCGCAGAAAACAGAGACAACGACTGTTGTGCAACAGACATTGGCGCATACTGTTTCTGTTTCAGCAATTCAGTTACTTTTTGACCATGATCCAACTGCTTACGGGTTGCATCATCAAGGTCAGAAGCAAACTGAGAAAACGCTGCCAGTTCGCGATATTGAGCCAGAGCAGTACGAATGCCCCCAGACAATTTCTTAACGATTTTAGTCTGAGCAGCGCCACCTACACGGGATACGGAAATCCCTGGGTTAACTGCTGGACGAATCCCCGCATTGAACAAACTAGATTCCAAGAAAATCTGACCATCAGTAATTGAAATAACGTTTGTTGGTACGAATGCTGATACGTCACCTGCCTGAGTTTCAATGATAGGCAGGGCCGTCAGAGAACCGGTTTTACCTTTCACTTCACTATTAGTGAATTTTTCCACATATTCAGCATTAACACGTGCCGCACGTTCCAGTAAACGAGAGTGCAGATAGAAAACGTCACCTGGGAATGCTTCACGTCCTGGCGGACGACGGAGCAACAGAGAAATTTGACGATAAGCTACAGCCTGCTTAGACAAATCATCGTAAACAATCAGCGCATCTTCACCGCGGTCACGGAAGTATTCGCCCATTGCACAACCCGAATATGGTGCCAGGTATTGTAATGCCGCAGATTCTGAAGCAGTTGCAACAACCACAATAGTATTGGCAAGAGCACCATGCTCCTCTAATTTACGAACAACGTTCGCAATAGTAGAAGCTTTCTGACCAACTGCGACATAGACACATTTTATGCCTGAGTCACGTTGGTTAATTATTGCGTCAATAGCCAGTGCTGTTTTACCCGTCTGACGGTCACCGATAATCAGTTCACGTTGACCACGACCGATAGGGATCATAGCGTCAACGGATTTATAACCAGTTTGTACCGGCTGATCAACAGATTGACGGTCGATAACACCTGGAGCGATCATTTCAACAGCAGAGAAACCATCATGCTCAACAGGGCCTTTCCCATCAATTGGCTCCCCCAGCGTGTTTACTACACGACCAAGCAGACCACGACCAACAGGTACTTCAAGAATACGGCCAGTACATTTGACCTTCATACCTTCTGCTAAGTCAGCATACGGACCCATTACAACCGCACCTACGGAGTCACGCTCCAAGTTCAAGGCGATTGCATAACGATTGCCAGGCAGTGCGATCATCTCACCCTGCATAACTTCGGCTAAACCGTGAATACGAATGATACCGTCGTTAACGGATACAATCGTACCTTCATTGTGAGCTTCACTCACTACATTGAACTGAGCAATGCGCTGCTTGATCAGTTCGCTGATTTCGGTGGAATTCAGTTGCATATGCTCCAGTCCCCTTAAGACTGCAAGACGTCTGTTAAGCGATCTAAACGGCCACGAATACTGCCATCGATCACCAAATCACCTGCGCGGACAACCACACCAGCAATAACAGACTTATCAATTTTGCAATTCAGCTTAACTTTGCGTAACAGACGTTTTTCCATCGCTACAGAAATTTTAGCCAGCTGTTGTTCTCTCAATTCGGTGGCAGAAATCACTTCAACATCAACGGTTGATTCAAGTGATGCACGCAATTGAATAAATTGCTGCAAAACTTCCGGCAATGCCAGTAAGCGACCGTTTTCTGCCATAACACGAATAAAGCTCTGAGCATGTTCATCGACCTGTTCACCGCAAATTGCGATAAAGGTATTAGCTAATGTTTCCGATGCCAATGAACCGGAAAGCAGCTCACCAACTTGCTCATTACGAGTCACCTCAGCTGTGAACGCCAGCATATTCTGCCATTGTTCAAGCGATTGTTTTTCCACAGCAAAGTCAAAAGCTGCTTTGGCGTAGGGGCGAGCTACAGTAGCGAATTCAGACATGCCCCTCCCTCCTTACAGTTCAGCGACCAGTTTATCAACGATGTCGCTATTAGCAGCTTCATCCACGGAACGTTCGATGATTTTCTCGGCACCTGCGATAGCCAACATAGCGACCTGCTTACGCAACTCTTCCCGAGCACGCTTACGTTCGGCATCAATTTCTGCCTGAGCTTGCGTTACGATTCTGTTACGTTCCTGCTCAGCTTCCGCTTTTGCATCATCAAGGATCTGGGCTTTTTGTTTATTAGCCTGTTCAATGATGACCTGAGCTTCCACTTTCGCTTTCTTCATTTGGTCGGTCGCATTGGCTTGCGCTAAGTCCAGGTCCTTTTTGGCACGTTCCGCAGAAGATAAACCGTCAGCAATTTCTTTTTGACGTTTTTCTATGGCCGCCATGATCGGTGGCCATACGAACTTCATACAGAACATAACAAACAAGACAAACGCAATGGCCTGGCCGAGGATTGTTGCATTAATATTCACAGCACAATACCTCTTTTCAAATTAATGAGTTGACGTAGTTTCAGATTATTTCTACAAACTACGCGACAGCAAACATTACGTACAAGCCAAGGCCCACAGCAATCATTGGGATGGCGTCAACCAGACCCATAACGATAAAGAACTGTGTACGCAGAAGAGGGATTAAATCTGGCTGACGAGCAGCGCCTTCCAAAAATTTACCTCCGAGGATGCCGATACCGATCGCAGCACCGATTGCCGCTAGGCCCATCATTACAGCGGCAGCCATGTACAGCAGATCCATATTCAGGTTTTCCATGACAGTCTCCAGTTTGTTTCAGTTAAAACACAGTTAGTTATTGTGGTAAAAAATTAATGTTCTTCAGATGCCATCGACAGATAAACAATCGTCAGAACCATGAAAATAAAGGCTTGTAACGTAATAATCAGTATGTGGAAAATAGCCCAAGGCAGGCTCAGTAACCACTGCGACCACCACGGTAACAGACCAGCTATAAGAATAAAGATCAATTCACCCGCATACATGTTACCAAACAGTCGCAGACCGAGTGATACCGGTTTTGAAAGCAGGCTAACGCCTTCCAGAATTAAGTTAATTGGAATAAATAGTGGATGATTAAAAGGCTGTAAAGTCAGCTCTTTTGTAAAACCACCAATCCCTTTCATCTTAATGCTGTAGTAGAGGATGAGGACAAAGACACCAATAGCCATCGACAAGGTAATACTGACATCTGCTGTTGGCACGACACGCAGAGCAGGTAAACCAAAGAAATGTTCACCGATATAAGGGAGAAAATCGATTGGCAATAAGTCCATCACGTTCATTAATAACACCCAAACGAACACTGTCAGTGCCAAGGGGGCAATAACCTTGCTCTTGCCGTGATACATATCACGAACGCTGTTATCAACAAAACCCATGATCAATTCTATAGCAGTCTGAAGTTTGCCAGGTACGCCACTGGTGGCATTAACCGCAACCTTTCTGAATACATACAGAAATAAAATCCCTAATACGACTGAGAAAAAAAGCGAGTCAATGTTCAACGTCCAAAACGTTGCAGAACCACCAGAGTTGGGATCGACCAACTCAAAGGTACGTAGGTCCAACTGAAGGTTATTCAGGTGGTGGCCTATGTAGTCCCTTGCAGTTGAAACTTCTCCTGATGCAGACATGATGCCTCTTACCCTTTTATTGTTGAAAACCTAACCGTTTATCACAGC
This sequence comes from Photorhabdus sp. HUG-39, assembly GCF_963878365.1. Classification (NCBI taxonomy): domain Bacteria; kingdom Pseudomonadati; phylum Pseudomonadota; class Gammaproteobacteria; order Enterobacterales; family Morganellaceae; genus Photorhabdus; species Photorhabdus sp. HUG-39. The sequence continues at coordinate 118,732 of NZ_CAWNWY010000010.1, forward strand.
AGGTGCGATGATTTGCACAATCAGCACCGCTAAATAAGTTAAACCTAGTGGTGCAAACGCCGCTTTAAACACGCCTAAAGTAACAACCAGCACAGCTATTGTAATAATAACTTTCAACCCTTCGCCAACAGCGAAAGACCATGCAATACGTACAGAAACCTCTTCTTCTTTTGCTTTTTGAAAACTGGCAAACAGCATGAATATGGCATTAGGTAACCAACATGCTAACCCACCAGCAAAAGCAGAAGCGCCCCATTCTATACTTTTGGTACAAAAAGCCACACTGAGAACAACAAAAGTCATTAACTGCAAAAAAAGCAGCTTCAGTGCAATCTTACCGCTGTAAAGGGATACAGACATGACTTTTGTTTTCTCCCCTTGTACGCCTTGCATATCAGGTTTTGCTAAAGGTTGTATAAAACTGCCTTTGCTTAAGAGTGTCAAGTGACAAAAACGTGCAAATTATACGGGCCACCAAAATGAATTCAATCCATAAGTAGCGAAAAGGTGAACAATTATTTAAATTTTTTATTTTAGTGCCAGATTGCAAGCTAATGACTGTCCTGATTCCTTGTTTTTAATAATTTCATACATTTCAGACTTAAATGTGATTTAAATCACATAAATTTTTCATTTGTTAATTATCTTTAACATTCACAGTAAATAAAAATAAAATACATTAATAATAAAATCAATTGGTTAATTTAATTCTATACAAAAGAGTGATTATATTATGACTTAAATCACCAAGCTAATTTTTATCTAGTTTAAAAAAGTGAATCTGATGAAAAAACGCTTTATCTGATTTTTAAAGGTTCAACTATCTTAATATCAAGATAACGTTATTTTCATGTAATAACTCGGTAAATTAAAGCTGAAACGAGGCAAACCATAATTAACGATGCTGACTACAGTATAATTGTGCTCAACATCACTAATTATTTATAACTTTATTGACAAATAACAAAATCAGTTTGATTTAAGGATAACCAAATGACGTTGCCCTTCCAGTTCAGGAACATCTAATTTAATAACCGAATCGATAGAAATTCCAAAAGGCAACATAGTCAGCTCCTCTTCTGGAAGCACACCTTTAAGTGCATAGAAACACCCATGAATAGGCTCAGGCAAATGACTGCACCAAGAGACCATATCTTGTAACGAAGCAAAAGCACGGCTTATTACGCCATCAAAAGGTAGTTCAGAAGAATACGCTTCAACCCTGCTTTGTACTGGTTCAATATTTACCAAATCAAGTTCATGCTGAACCTGACGCAAAAATCTCGCCCTTTTACCTAAACTATCCAGCAATGTGAAATGAGAATCTGGACGAACAATAGCTAACGGAATACCTGGCAACCCTGGACCTGTACCCACATCGATAAAACGATGACCTTGCAAATAAGGGCTGACAACAATACTGTCCATGATATGACGCACCAGCATTTGCTCTGGCTCACGTACCGACGTGAGATTGTAAGCTTTATTCCACTTATTGAGCATATCAACATAGGCTACAAGCTGCTGTTTTTGCTGTAGCGACAATTCTATTCCTGCTTTGGTCAGCAACAATTCTAATTTGTTAAGCATAATCAAGATCCTCTCAAGCACTGCGGCGCAATAATCCTTGTTTTTTCAACCACACAAGTAAAATTGAAATTGCCGCAGGTGTTACTCCTGAAATACGTGAAGCCTGACCAATTGAACTCGGTTTATGATCATTGAGTTTAGCGACAACTTCATTGGAAAGACCACTAATTTGGCGGTAATCGAGATCAACCGGTAATGATGTGTTTTCATTACGTAGCTGTTTTTCGATTTCTTCCTGCTGGCGGGCAATATATCCCTCATATTTGACCTGAATTTCAACTTGATCAGCGGCTTGTGGTTCTTCAAGACCTGGAGAAAACAGGGGCAATGAGGTCAAAAGTTCATAGTTCATTTCAGGACGACGCAGTAGATCTTCACCATTAGCTTCTTTCGACAATGGCATTTTCAATATATTGTTTATGTCATCAAGATTATTTGAATTAGGGTGGATCCAAATATTACGTAAACGCTGGCGTTCTTGTTCAACCATTTCCACTTTACGACAATAATGTTCCCAACGTGAATCATCTACCAACCCTAACTCACGGCCTTTTTCTGTTAAACGCAGGTCTGCATTATCTTCACGTAGCATCAAGCGATACTCGGCACGAGAAGTAAACATACGGTATGGTTCTTTAGTCCCTAAAGTACATAAATCGTCAACTAAAACACCAATATAAGCTTGATCACGGCGAGGGAACCAACTTTCTTCTTCTGAAGCGTAACGAGCTGCATTAAGGCCAGCCAAGAGTCCTTGAGCAGCAGCTTCTTCATAACCCGTCGTGCCGTTGATTTGTCCAGCAAAAAATAGACCGTGGATAAATTTACTTTCTAATGTTTGTTTCAGATCTCTTGGATCGAAGAAATCGTATTCTATTGCATAACCAGGACGAATAATGCGAGCATTTTCCATTCCTTTCATGGAGTGAACAATTTGCATCTGTACGTCAAATGGTAAGCTAGTAGAAATACCATTTGGATAGATTTCATTGCTAGTCAATCCTTCAGGTTCAAGGAAAATCTGGTGAGCATCACGATCTGCAAAACGCATGACTTTATCTTCGATTGAAGGACAATAGCGAGGACCGATCCCTTCAATGATCCCCGTATACATTGGGCTACGATCCAGATTATTGCGGATCACATCGTGGGTTTTTTCATTCGTATGGGTGATGTAACACGGTATTTGTTGTGGATGTTGTTTCACATTTCCAAGGAAAGAGAATACTGGAGTTGGATAATCACCTAGTTGTTGTGTTAACTGACTAAAATCAATAGTTCTGGCATCAATACGTGGTGGTGTTCCTGTTTTCAATCTGTTTACACGTAAAGGCAACTCACGTAAGCGCTGTGCCAACGAAATGGCTGGGGGATCACCGGCCCTTCCACCACTATAGTTTTCCAAACCAATGTGGATTTTACCGTCAAGAAATGTTCCTACAGTCAAAACAACAGCTTTAGCTCTGAACTTAAGGCCCATGCGTGTCACTGCGCCAGTAACTGTGTCATTTTCAACAATGAGATCTTCTACAGGTTGTTGAAAGATCATTAGATTAGGTTGGTTTTCCAATGCCATGCGTACAGCTTGACGATAGAGAACCCTATCCGCTTGAGCACGTGTTGCACGAACTGCGGGCCCTTTACTGGCATTTAAAGTTCTGAATTGGATACCCGCTTGGTCAGTTGCTTTAGCCATTAAGCCACCAAGCGCATCAATTTCTTTAACCAGATGCCCTTTACCGATCCCACCAATGGCTGGGTTACATGACATTTGGCCCAAAGTGTCAATATTGTGGGTCAGCAATAAGGTTTGACGGCCCATACGAGCGGCTGCCATAGCCGCTTCAGTACCGGCATGACCACCACCGATAATAATGACGTCAAATTGTTCTGGATAAAACATGGTGATGAACCTTTAGTTATAAAAATGCTCAGTGTTGCATTAAGGGAGGAGAATTCTACTCAAGTTTCAGTGATAGACCAAGTGGGTGAGATCACCGGTAATTAAAAGAAGATCTTTTTTATTTAAAGATCTATTTATTAGATCTTTTATTAGGATCATGATCTTTTGTGGATAAGTTATTTTTCCTTAGAAAGATCATAAAGCTGTAAAGGATCATTTGTTGTGAATGATCCGTGATCCTACAAGGTATAAACTGGGATCTAAATCGGTAGTTATTCACAGGGTGATCATTGTCATATAGTTATACTATGGATAACTACGGGTTAACCCCGGCTTTTTAGATAAGTTATCCACAATCGTTTGCTGTTTTTTTGTTCTTATTAGAGTGCGTTTGCCCAATCTTTAACCCATTCTTCTGCTGGATCTTCGGGGATCTCATGCTGTTGAATATCAATTTCCAGACGATCACCGAGACGTTTAGCACCATTTTCTATCAATAGTTGGTCAAATGATCTTATTGCACCGCAAAAAGTATCGTATTCGGAACTACCAAGGCCAACAGCGCCAAACGTTACCTTGCTGAGATCAGGTTTTTGGTCAGAAATTTCTGCGGCCAATGGTTGTATATTTTCTGGCAATTCTCCTGCTCCATGTGTAGATGTGACGACTAGCCAGATTCCTTCTTGAGGAAGTTCATCTAAAGAGGGGCCATGTAGCATTTTAGTGGAGAAACCAGCATCTTCCAGAATTTCAGCCATATGTTCAGCTACGTATTCAGCACTGCCCATCGTGCTGCCGCTGATTAAGGTAATAGTGGCCATAGTGATCCCAACAGATTTCAAGAGCCGCTATTGTACGCTGTGAATCTATTGGGATCTACCTGTGGATAATGTGGTTATAACAAATTTTATTTTATGGCTTGATTGTTCGCATGATCGGGTTTTGTAAGGAGATCAGGGTTTCTGTTGATTGAATTTCATCGATAGTCTGTATTTTGTTGATAAGTACATCTTGAAGGGATTCAATTGAGCGGCACATAACTTTAATAAAGATGCTGTAGTGGCCTGTTGTGTAGTAAACCTCAACTACTTCACCCAGGTTGTCTAGTTTTTTCAGAGCTGATGGGTAATCTTTAGCACTCTTAAGAATAATGCCAATAAAGCAACACACATCATAACCAAGTTGTTTTGTGCTGATATCGACTCTGGTACCGGTAATGATTCCTGCTTGCTTCATTTTTTCCACGCGAACGTGAATTGTTCCCGGACTGACAGCAAATTTCTTTGCTAGTTCGGCATAAGGTGTACGTGCGTTGTCCATTAAAGCGTGAAGTATGTCACGGTCTAGATTATCGATCTGATAAATTTCTGCCATTTTCAGCCCCTTTTTTTAAGGAATTTTCATTTTTTAATCTTAAAAATGAATTTTATGAATCATAAAGTCTATTTTTATTAAAGTATATTGAATTTATCCCTCATTTTATTGCTTAATGTTTCCAACAGGACATCAGGGCCACCTAAAAAATTAGAGAATAACATTATGAAAAAGTCGTTTATTGAAAAGCAGCAACAAATCAGTTTTGTGAAATCTTTCTTTTCCCGTCTGCTGGAAAGCAAACTGGGTCTGATTGAAGTACAGGGGCCAATCCTAAGTTGTTTGGGAGATGGTATTCAGGACAACTTGTCCGGCCATGAAAAAGCTGTTCAGGTAAAAGTAAAAACTTTACCGGATTCAACTTTCGAAGTAGTACATTCGTTGGCTAAATGGAAACGTAAGACACTGGGTCGTTTTGGCTTTCAGCCTGAACAAGGGCTTTACACTCACATGAAAGCATTGCGTCCAGATGAGGATCGCTTAACACCAATTCACTCTGTTTATGTTGATCAATGGGATTGGGAAAAAGTGATGGGAGATGGGCAACGCTCACTTGCTTATCTTAAACAGACAGTAGGTAAAATTTACGAAGCAATAAAAGAAACAGAAAAAGCTGTCAGCAAAGAGTTTGGTCTGGCACCGTTCCTGCCAGATCAAATTCACTTTGTTCATAGTGAAACGCTTCTGAGCCGTTATCCGGATCTGGATGCAAAAGGCCGTGAACGTGCTATTGCTAAAGAATTAGGTGCTGTTTTCCTCATTGGTATTGGTGCGAAATTATCTGATGGTCAATCTCATGATGTGCGTGCGCCTGATTATGATGACTGGACGACACCAAACAGCGATGGTTTTGTTGGCCTAAACGGCGACATCATTGTCTGGAACCCTGTTTTGGAGGATGCGTTTGAGATCTCTTCTATGGGTATCCGTGTTGATGCAGAAGCATTGGAGCGTCAGCTAGCACTGACTAGTGATGAAGAGCGTTTACAATATGATTGGCACCAGGCGTTACTCAAAGGCGACATGCCGCAGTCTATTGGTGGCGGTATTGGTCAATCCCGTTTAGTGATGTTACTGCTGCAAATGAAACACATTGGTCAAGTTCAGTGCAGTATCTGGTCACCTGAAGTACGCGAAACTGTAGAAGATATGCTTTGATTCAAGTTAGTGACGCCATTTTCTCAGTAAACGGCTTTTAAGTCCGGTATCAAAGTGCCAGATATGATCGAATATCCGCATAATATCTGGCTTACCATATTGGGACATGGAGACCGCATGGAAGCGGTGTTGCTGATGCAGTTGCAGATTTTTTATCTGATGGATTAGTGAGTTTGGCAGACGCTGAGCAATGAAATCTGAGATAACAACAGCATCAGCATTTTTCCAACATTTTTCTTTCATTTTTTCTATTGTGCTTGTCAGACAAAAAGCGAGATCTGTCCCTCCTTTGAAAGTTTGGCTGAGAAAACGAATAGCTTGCTCCAGACCATCTGGTGAAGATAGTTCATAGTGCACAATTCCTGTCGTAAATAGCATGATATGACAGTTGCGATTATCAGCTAGAGCAATGCGTAACAGTGCTAAACAAAAGGCTTTGGCGCATTTTTCATTGAATTTCCCCATAGAACCGGAAGTATCTACACAAATAATAAATGGTCCTCGTGGTCTTTCTTCCTGGCTATAATAAGTGACTGGCCGTAATGTTGTTTTTTCTCGCCAGTTATCACCTTGTAAGCGATAGGTCAGGAGTTTTTTTTCCACTAATTTGCGATAAAACTCATATTCCAGATCTTCAATTCCTAATATCGCTAATTCTATTGGCAACAGGCGCAGAATATCATCACTTTGTCCGATACCATTTACCTGTTCAGGAACGGTATCGGGTGTTCGTTCGATTGTAGTAACTGGTTCGAAAGAATGGTTTTCTTGTGGTTTTGATTTTGCAGATTGGCTACGTCCAAGTAATTGAGCTAATTTTTTCAGTTCCGGCTGTTGGTGAAGAAATTCACTATAGCGGATCAATAACTGCTTATCATTTTGGGAATGATTTAACTGACTTTTGCTCATATCCCATAATCGTCCTGTTGCCCTATCATTTTCACTAAAAACAGGATCAAGATTACCGCTTAGTGTCAGCCTTTGTTGCAGTTCTGCCAGTAATTGCTCTTTTTCTTGCTCCAACAATTGCTTCTGGAAGGTTGTAGTTTGCAGGATCAAACTGATCCTCCATCGTTGAATAAATAGGGTTTGTAGTGTATTTGAATCAGCAATGGTGTTGGTTGCGAGTTTCTGTGCTTCTTCACTAAAAGGGGATTCAATTCGGTTCAGAGTTTCTAAAATATCGGGAAGTTTAAGGTAAAAATGATTTGTATTGGCAGACAGTACTTGTTGATATAACTGAAATTCTTCTGCTAGAGTTGCAGGAATGAGCGCTTCTTTAATCCTTTGCTGTAAATCGTGTTTCCAGCCAGGGATATCTTTTAGTAGTGCACGTTTCAAGCGAGGATGTTTTTCAAAAAAGATAGCTAACTGAGGTGAAGCTAAAAGCGTTAATATGATCTCTTCTATCATCTCTCCTTCGTTTATTGACAGTAAAAGATCAAGGGTTGTCAGACTAATCATTTAATTAGCTGCCTATTTTTATTTTCAACTGCTTAATTTTATCTGATAACTGGATAAAGCTTTGCTCTATCGTAGCAAGCCAATGACTTTCAATAAATAGACATGGCTGATGCTGATTAAACAGTTGGTGTTGGTGATGAATTTCTTGATTAACTTTTTCCAATCTTTCCAGCCACTCGTTGTTTTCTTCATTTTTCTGATGCTGATGATCTGGTAAATATAGCGTGGATGAACGGCGGCTAATATCAAAAATCTCTGGCTGATGTGCTGAATTAACTTCGGCTGCTATGTTTTGTGGAAAACCAATACCGTTCAGACGGGCTGATAATTCTCTGCCTTTGTTTATCCAGATAATCAACGCTTTTTTTTCCAATTCAATGAAATTGACTTTAATATCATGGAGATGAAGAGGTGTATGTAAGAATAGAATCAATTTTTCTTCATTGATATGATCGGGTAGCGAATATTGTATTTTACGTCCAAACAGACTGGTTTGTTTTTCCAGCTTTAACGCCTGTTGATCATTTTTATCCTGACGGGCTTGAGTCCATTGGTGATAAAGCGAATCAATTTTTTGAGATAATATTCTTTGCCGATATGCCTGTTCGGTCATGAGAGTATTCAAGTATTGGGGTAATAATTTAAAAGAGTGAAGATCATGCCACAGGCAATCTTTCAGTAATATTAAATCAAGAGATGATATCTCTTTTCTGCCATTGAAGAAAGCACTGGCTTGTAATAAATGAATGGCTTTCTTCCAGCGCCTGTCTGAAACGTAAGGTGAATGTTCTGTTGTATCAAGTTGCTGACGTAGATGATAAATAATATCAAAACAACTATCTGGTAGAACTATTTTATCAACCTCTTTTTGCCATTGATGGAATTCTTCGCTTGTTATTTGAATGTCTGCCGGAACAGGGTTATCATTTTCATTTTTGTGGCTAGTGAGTAACGCTCGGAAATTCTTCTTTTCTTGAATTTTATCCAGCCAGATACGAATTAGCATTCTGTCATAAAGTGCTTCCAGACTGTTATCTGCTTCAGGCAGCTCATTGGATGCTGTTATAAGTAATCGCATTGGAATTTTCTCTTCTGTATCCCCATTTCTGAATTTTCTTTCATTAATTGCAGTCAGTAGGGTATTAAGAATTGCCGGACCGGCTTTCCATATTTCGTCAAGGAAGACAATTTCAGTTTCAGGTAAATATCCGTTAGTTAGACGTTGATAACGTCCTTCTTCTTTCAGTGCTTGAATAGAAAGAGGGCCGAAAATTTCTTCAGGGGTTGAAAAGCGAGTCATCAGATATTCAAATGCTCTGGCATCACGAAACGCAAATTTCAATCGTCGGGCTATCAAACTTTTTGCGATGCCTGGAGGACCGAGTAGAAAAACACTTTCTCCACACAATGCAGCTAGCAAACATAAACGAATAGCCTGCTGTCTTTCATACAGACCACTTTCCAAATAATGACTTAAGCAAACTATTTTTTCTGTTAATAATATCATAATTCATACCAATATTATCTGTTGGATTAGATAAAACCTAATTAGCCTTCTCCATAGATTTTAATCATTATTTGTTGATGTAGACAATATTTACCTTAAAAATCGATTCAGCGTCAAATATTCAATAAGTTAACGTTTTTTTTTCGTTTCTTTTATTATCGAAACGTTTCGATAGTGATCACATTTTTGTATCACTAATGTTGCATTTTAAATATTACTTTCTATATTACTAAATAGCGAAACGTTTCGCTAATGGAATAAAAAAATGAAAAAAGGTGTATTACTTAATTCTGAAATTTCAGCCGTAATTTCTCAGCTAGGGCATACTGACCAGATTACAATTGGTGATGCTGGATTACCAATTCCTTCTTTAGCCCAGCGGATTGATTTAGCGCTAACCCAGGGAATTCCCAGTTTTATATCCGTTCTTAATGTCGTTACACAAGAAATGCAGATTGAAGCTGCATTCTTAGCTGAGGAGATCATTGACCATAATCCTTTGATACATCAATTAATATTAACTCAAATTAAAGAGCTTGAGAAACAGCAAGGGAATTCAATTACTGTAGATTATATTAGTCATAATATGTTGAAAGAAAAAACAAAACATAGCCGAGCGGTGATTCGCACAGGAGAGCATTCTCCTTATGCTAATATTATCTTTTGTGCCGGTGTGACTTTCTGAGGTGATTATGCTGCCTGTACTGGAACTAAAAGGAATTAGTAAATCTTTTCCCGGTGTCAAAGCATTATCTGGCGCGGCACTACGTGTTTACCCGGGTAAAGTGATGGCTCTGGTAGGGGAAAATGGTGCAGGTAAATCCACGATGATGAAAGTGTTGACTGGAATATATACCAGAGATACAGGCACGGTTCATTACCTAGGAAAAGAAGTGATTTTTTCTGGCCCTAGCTCCTCTCAGAAAGCGGGGATCGGGATTATCCATCAGGAATTAAATCTTATTCCCCAACTGACCATTGCTGAAAATATTTTCCTGGGACGCGAATTTGTTAATAAATTCGGTGCGATTGACTGGGGAAAAATGTATCAGGAAGCCGATCGTCTTTTAAAAAAATTGAATCTGAGTTACAGCAGTCACCGTTTAGTCGCTGAACTTTCTATCGGTAATCAGCAACTGGTTGAAATTGCTAAGGTACTGAGTTTTAAATCCAAAGTTATCATTATGGATGAGCCAACTGATGCGCTGACCGATACAGAAACTGAATCATTATTTCTCGTAATACATGAACTAAGATCTCAGGGATGCGGTATTGTTTATATTTCCCATCGTTTGAGAGAAATTTTTGAAATTTGCGATGATGTGACGGTATTCCGTGATGGACAATTTATTGGTGAAAAGTCGGTAAAAGAGCTAAAAGAAGAGACTCTGATTGAAATGATGGTTGGGCGAAAACTGGAAGATCAGTATCCTCGCCTGAATTTACCTCGGGGCAAAAAACGACTTGAGGTTAAGCAGATTTCTGGTTCCGGTGTGACAAATGCCAGTTTTTCTCTTTATAGAGGGGAAATTTTGGGTATATCAGGGCTAATGGGGGCTGGCCGCACTGAATTGATGAAAATTATTTATGGTGCGTTGCCAAAAACTCAGGGGCGAATCACACTGGATGAAACCCCCATTGTAATTCGTAACCCTCAGGATGGGTTAGCTTGTGGGATTGTTTATATTTCAGAAGATCGTAAACGTGATGGCTTAGTTTTGGGAATGTCAATCAAAGATAATATGTCTCTTACTGCCTTACGTTATTTCAGTAACTGGTTAGGTAGTCTTAATCATAAAGAAGAACAGAATGCAGTTAGTGACTTTATTAAATTGTTTAGTATCAAGACACCTTCAATGGGACAAGCTATAGGTTTACTTTCTGGTGGTAATCAGCAAAAAGTAGCTATTGCCCGTGGATTAATGACTAGACCAAAAGTTCTTATTCTAGATGAACCTACGCGTGGTGTAGATGTTGGCGCAAAAAAAGAAATTTATCAATTAATTAATCAATTCAAGAAAGAGGGGCTAAGTATTATTCTCGTTTCTTCTGAAATGCCAGAAGTGATAGGAATGAGTGATCGTATTTTGGTTATGTGTGAAGGCCGGATCAGTGGCGAATTTTTTGCTGAACAGGCAACTCAAGAAGTTTTGATGGCAGCGGCTGTAGGCAAACAATATGGAGCGATTCAGGAGTAATTCAGTATGAATTCTAATATACCACCGACATTTAAACGTTGGTTTACTAAAGAGTGGTTACTGAAACAAAAGTCACTGATTGCGTTACTAGTGCTGATAGCCGTAGTTTCTTCTCTTAGCCAAAATTTTTTCACTTTAAATAACTTGTTTAATATTCTGCAACAAACATCAGTCAATGCCATTATAGCCGTTGGGATGACATTGGTTATCCTGACATCGGGTATTGACCTGTCTGTTGGTTCATTGCTTGCGTTAACAGGTGCAGTAGCAGCTTCATTGGTTAGTACGGAAGTTAATGCTCTGGTGGCTATCGTGAGTGCTTTGGCTTTAGGTGCTGCAATTGGTGCTTGTACAGGAATAATAATTGCTAAAGGTAAAGTACAGGCATTTATTGCCACTCTAGTCATGATGTTGTTACTTCGTGGAATAACCCGTGTCTATACTGATGGTAGCCCAATAAATACAGGATTCAGTGATAATGCGGATCTGTTTGGCTGGTTTGGTATTGGCCGTCTACTGGGAATTCCTACTCCAGTATGGCTGATGTTGATAGTTTTTGTTATCGCCTGGTATATCCTGCATCACACCCGTTTAGGTCGTTATATTTATGCCTTGGGGGGGGAATGAATCGGCTACCCGTTTATCTGGTATCAATATCGATAAAATTAAAATTATCGTTTACTCCTTATGCGGTTTACTGACGGCATTGGCAAGTATTATTGAAGTCGCTCGTCTTTCTTCTGCTCAACCTATGGCAGGGGGAGGTTATGAATTAGATGCTATTGCTGCCGTAGTACTGGGAGGAACTCGACTGGCTGGTGGTAAGGGATTAATTATTGGTACTCTGATTGGTGCACTAATCCTCGGTTTTTTAAACAATGGCTTAAACTTATTAGGTATTTCTTCTAACTATCAGATGATTGTTAAAGCAATTGTAATATTGTTGGCAGTTCTGGTTGATAACAAAAATGGTAAATAACCTCACCCTACAGGAAATAACATGATGAAAGTGAAGAAATTAGTAACAATTTTATCTGCTGTTGCGCTAAGTATGACTGTAAGTATAAATGCATTGGCGAAAGACACTATCGCGTTAGTCATTTCTACACTGAATAATCCATTCTTTGTCACAATGAAAGATAGCGCTCAAAAAGAGGCGGATAAGTTGGGCTATAACCTAATTGTGTTGGATTCTCAGGATAATCCAGCGAAAGAATTAGCTAATGTTCAGGATTTGACGGTACGTGGTACTAAACTCATGCTAATTAACCCGACTGACTCCGATGCTGTTGGTAATGCCATTATTATGGCTAACAATGCCAAAATTCCGGTCATTACTCTAGATCGGATAGCGAATAAAGGTACTGTTGTCAGTCATATTGCTTCTGATAATCGCTTGGGGGGTAAAATAGCGGGTGATTTTATCGCCGAGAAATTAGGGAGTGAAGCCAAAATTATTCAGCTAGAAGGTATTGCCGGTACTTCTGCTGCCCGTGAACGTGGTGAAGGATTTAATAAGGTAGCACAGGAACATAAATTCAATATGTTAGCTAGTCAGCCTGCTGATTTCGATCGTACTAAGGGACTGAACGTTATGCAGAACTTACTGACGGCTCATTCGGCTGTACAAGCTGTATTTGCTCAGAATGATGAGATGGCGTTAGGTGCTTTGCGCGCTTTACAAACAGCAGGTAAAAGCGATGTATTAGTTGTTGGTTTTGATGGTACTGGAGATGGTATCAAAGCTGTCCAACGTGGAAAACTAGGAGCGACAATCGCTCAGCGTCCTGATCAAATTGGTATCGTTGGTGTTCAGACTGCAAATAAAGTGCTGAGAGGCGAAAAAGTTGAAGCCGTCATCCCTGTGGAATTGGAGTTAGTTATTAAAAAATAAATCGGTATTTGTGCCGTTACTCATTGATGGTGGTGACGGCATAATTAAAAAGGAATAAATGTAATGAGTACAGCAAAACTTGCGGTGCTTGGCAGCATAAATGCTGACCATATTTTGAATCTTAAGTCATTCCCTCGTTCGGGGGAAACGGTGATCGGGGAACAATATCAAGTTGCTTTTGGTGGTAAAGGTGCTAATCAGGCGGTAGCAGCAGGCCGCAGCGGTGCTGACATTACATTTATTGCTTGTGTTGGTGAGGACGATATTGGTTTTCGTATCTATCAGCAGTTAGCAAAGGATAATATTAAAACTTCTGGCATTGAAGTGATTAAAGGAGAAACAACGGGTGTAGCGTTGATTTTCGTTAATCAGCAAGGTGAAAACGTTATTGGTATCAATGCAGGCGCTAATGCGGCGTTGACACCGGAATATTTCTATCGCTACCAAAATATTATTGAGGAAGCAGATGCATTATTGATGCAACTTGAGTCTCCATTGGAAACAGTGCAACTTGCTGCAACAATAGCTAAGCAAAATAATACAAAAGTGATACTCAATCCGGCGCCTGCCAGAAAATTATCTGATCAATTGCTCTCGCTGGTGGATATCATTACACCGAATGAAACAGAAGCTGAATATCTCACTGGAATTAAAGTAGAAAATGATTCAGATGCGGAAAAAGCGTCTCAAGTGTTGCATGATAAAGGTATTGATACGGTAATTATCACATTGGGTAGCCGTGGGGTATGGTTGAGTGAAAGCGGTCAGAAAGGAAAGATTGTTCCGGGATTTAAAGTTAACGTTGTAGATACTGTTGCGGCAGGAGATACTTTCAACGGTGCGTTGGTGACAGCATTATTGGAAAGAAAATCCATGTCATCTGCCATACGATTTGCTCACTCTGCTGCTGCGATAGCGGTAACCCGTCAGGGAGCTCAGCCTTCCGTCCCGTGGCGAAATGAAATTGAGGCATTTTTAACTGAACAGGATTAACAGTGGCTACAATGAAAGATGTTGCTCGTTTTGCAGGCGTTTCTACATCAACTGTATCTCATGTTATTAATAATAATCGTTATGTCAGTGATGGTGTGAAAAAGAAAGTTAACGATGCGATTGAGCAATTGAATTATGCGCCATCAGCGCTTGCAAGAAGTCTTAAAATCAAGCAAACCAAAACCATTGGTATGCTGGTCACAACCAGTAATAATCCTTTTTACGCTGAAATTGTAAGAGGGGTTGAACGAAGCTGTTATGAGCGTGGTTACAGCCTTATCTTGTGTAATACAGAGGGTGATGCCAAGCGGATGGATTACAGCATGGAAACTTTGCTGCAAAAGCGAGTAGATGGAGTGTTGATTATGTGTACTGAAAATCAACACCGCTCCTGTGATGTTTTGCGTCGTTATCCTCCTTTACCTATGGTTATGATGGATTGGTCTCCATTTGATATTGTCAGCGATGTTATTCAGGACAACTCTTTATTGGGGGGGGAGATAGCCACTAATTACCTTATTAGCTGTGGTTTTAAAAAAATAGCCTGTATTGCAGGTCCACAAGATAAAACACCCGCTAATCATAGATTGCAAGGATATAGAAAGGCAATGGCAAATGCTGGTCTTGTTATTCCTGAAGGCTATGAAATTTACAGTGATTTTGAATTTGCTGGTGGTTTTGAATCAATGCAAAAATTGCTGCAACATCCTGAATCGCCGGAAGCTGTTTTTGCCAGCAATGATGCAATGGCTGTTGGCGCTTATCAGGCTCTGTACCAAGTAGGGCTTTCTGTGCCGGATGATATTTCCATCATTGGTTATGATGATATCGACTTTGCTCCTTATATGATCCCACCGTTGACAACCATTCATCAGCCAAAAGATGAGCTAGGAAAGCTTGCTGTTGATACTTTGCTTTATCGGATGAATAATCCAGAAAGTGATCCTAAATTGCTAGTATTAACTCCAACACTGATTGAGCGCAGCTCAGTTTCTGTTCTTAAGTGTTCTTTTTCTTAATCATGTTATCTCCATCTTCCTTATGTAATAACAGGAAGGTAGAAGAAGCGAGTAAAGTTATTATTCCTACGGTAATAAAAGTACTGTGAAAATGATCAACAGTCGTTCCATAATGCATGGATTCATAGAAACGGAGAATAGCGGCACTTACTGCAACACCGAAGCTAATAGATAACTGCTGAGTTACAGCTAATAAACTATTTCCCGAGCTGGCATTATTATCGGTCAGATCAGCGAGAGTAATGGTATTCATCGAAGTAAATTGAATGGATACAGCCATACCCAGTAAAAATAGTGGAATAGCCAAAAGGACAGCGGACATTTCTGGTGATTGCAGTGAAAATTGAGAAATCATTAATCCAATAATGATTGTTATGCTAACCAGCGTCTTACGATATCCAAAGCGAGTTAATACATTAGTAACGAAAGATTTGGCTATAACAGAACCAATAGCTGTTGGGGCCATCACCATGCCGGCAATGACTGCTGAATAACCAAATCCAACTTGTAGCATCAAAGGAATTAGAAAAGGAATACAACCAGTTCCCAAACGTGTAACAATATTACCTATAATACCTATAGAGAATGTGCGAATGCGGAACAATTTCAGGCTGATAAGCGGTTGGGTTTGTTTTCTAGCATGCATCAGATAACCAAATAATATCATAAAACCACCGACCATAATTGTCAGAGGTATATAACTTGGTAACGTACTTTCCCCTAGTAAATCTAAACTGACAGAAACCATGATTAAACTCAGTCCAAAAAGTATAAAACCGAGAAAGTCAAATGAGCGTTTTGGCATTGTAAAATTAGGCATATGCTTTTTAGCATAAATAATCCCCAATAAACCGATTGGAATATTGATAATAAATATCCAATGCCAGGTAGCATAAGTGACTAATAATCCACCGAGCATAGGACCAAGAATTGGCCCTACTAACCCAGGCATGGTAACAAAATTCATAACGGGTAGAAGTTCGCTGCGTGGATACGCACGTAATAACGCAAGGCGGGCAACGGGCATCATCATTGCGCCACCAATTCCCTGAATTACACGGGAAATAACCAGAAAAGTTAAATTACCTGATAAGGCACAGGCAAGGGAGCCTAAAGAAAACAAGGATACAGCAAAAATAAATATTCGGCGGGTGCCAAAACGATCTGCTAACCAGCCGCTGACTGGAATTAGCAAAGCAACAGTCAGAATATAGCTGACAACAGCAGATTGCATCGCTAAAGGTGAATGTTCGAGGCTTTCAGCAATAGCGGGCAATGCTGTGTTGAGAATTGTTGCATCTAAGGCTTGCATAAAGAAAGCTATTGCAGCAATCCAGGGTAGCCCCGCCATATTACGAGCGGTTTTTACCATTAATAATCCTGCTTACTTTTATCCAGCCAATGTTTGGTTGGATATTAATCTAATTCACTACTATATAAGATCATTAGCGCTCTGTTAATAACTTTTGGTAAGCGAGAAGTGCGCTATGATTGTCACCTTTAACAATTCTTTCATGAGCTTCCAGTTGTACAATTTTATCGGAAATAATAGCTTCAAAGTGATTCTGGTAAAACAGATGAAATAGTTTGTCTACTTATATTACTTTAGTTTTGGAGTAATTATTGTCGATGTCATCAGTTTTTGTATGAAAAAAATACATAAATACAAGTTTTGTTGAAAAAAACCGCTAACGGCAGTTTTTTTTAAATAAATGCTTGCCAGCGTCAAAGAACGCCCTATAATGCGCCACCACTGACCGACACAACGCTGATAAACATTGTGAGGTCGGGCAGAGAAAAAGCTAATAAGCGCTTGACTCTGCGGGCGAAAGGCGTAGTATACGCAGCCCGGCTGAACGAGAATATCACGTTTTATTTCAGCCTGCTCTTTAACAATTAATCAGACAATCTGTGTGGGCACTCACAAGACCGTATCACAAAAAAATACGTTTTAAAGTCTTGAAGAGTGAACAACAGTTAATTCATTACGAATTAATTTAGTAACGTTATTTTGGCAGGATAACGCGAAGGCAAGCGAGCAGCACCGAGACAGTACCTCAGTACGGCGAGGTGTAGCGCAGTGAAGCCGACAAAGTTAGCCAAACAAAAGAGCGTTAATCAGTGAGATTCTTTGAGCATCAAGCTTTGAATTGAAGAGTTTGATCATGGCTCAGATTGAACGCTGGCGGCAGGCCTAACACATGCAAGTCGAGCGGTAACAGGAAAGTGCTTGCGCTTTTGCTGACGAGCGGCGGACGGGTGAGTAATGTCTGGGGATCTGCCCGAGGGCGGGGGATAACCACTGGAAACGGTGGCTAATACCGCATAATGTCGCGAGACCAAAGTGGGGGACCTGAAAGGGCCTCACGCCATCGGATGAACCCAGATGGGATTAGCTAGTAGGTAGGGTAACGGCCTACCTAGGCGACGATCTCTAGCTGGTCTGAGAGGATGACCAGCCACACTGGGACTGAGACACGGCCCAGACTCCTACGGGAGGCAGCAGTGGGGAATATTGCACAATGGGCGCAAGCCTGATGCAGCCATGCCGCGTGTATGAAGAAGGCCTTCGGGTTGTAAAGTACTTTCAGCGGGGAGGAAGGAATTGGCTTGAAGAGAGTTAATTTTTGACGTTACCCGCAGAAGAAGCACCGGCTAACTCCGTGCCAGCAGCCGCGGTAATACGGAGGGTGCAAGCGTTAATCGGAATGACTGGGCGTAAAGCGCACGCAGGCGGTGAATTAAGTTAGATGTGAAATCCCCGGGCTCAACCTGGGAATGGCATCTAAGACTGGTTGACTGGAGTCTCGTAGAGGGGGGTAGAATTCCATGTGTAGCGGTGAAATGCGTAGAGATGTGGAGGAATACCGGTGGCGAAGGCGGCCCCCTGGACGAAGACTGACGCTCAGGTGCGAAAGCGTGGGGAGCAAACAGGATTAGATACCCTGGTAGTCCACGCTGTAAACGATGTCGATTTGGAGGTTGCGGTCTTGAGCTGTGGCTTCCGGAGCTAACGCGTTAAATCGACCGCCTGGGGAGTACGGCCGCAAGGTTAAAACTCAAATGAATTGACGGGGGCCCGCACAAGCGGTGGAGCATGTGGTTTAATTCGATGCAACGCGAAGAACCTTACCTACTCTTGACATCCTCAGAATTTGCTGGAGACAGCGAAGTGCCTTCGGGACCTGAGAGACAGGTGCTGCATGGCTGTCGTCAGCTCGTGTTGTGAAATGTTGGGTTAAGTCCCGCAACGAGCGCAACCCTTATCCTTTGTTGCCAGCGCGTGAAGGCGGGAACTCAAAGGAGACTGCCGGTGATAAACCGGAGGAAGGTGGGGATGACGTCAAGTCATCATGGCCCTTACGAGTAGGGCTACACACGTGCTACAATGGCGGATACAAAGTGAAGCGACCTCGCGAGAGCAAGCGGAACACACAAAGTCTGTCGTAGTCCGGATTGGAGTCTGCAACTCGACTCCATGAAGTCGGAATCGCTAGTAATCGTAGATCAGCATGCTACGGTGAATACGTTCCCGGGCCTTGTACACACCGCCCGTCACACCATGGGAGTGGGTTGCAAAAGAAGTCGGTAGCTTAACCGAAAGGGGGGCGCTGACCACTTTGTGGTTCATGACTGGGGTGAAGTCGTAACAAGGTAACCGTAGGGGAACCTGCGGTTGGATCACCTCCTTACCTGAGATAGGTTAAGTGCAGTGCTCACACAGATTGTCTGATGAAAGTAGAGTGCAAATGAGTCTGCGAAGCTGACCGGCGTGTCCCCTTCGTCTAGAGGCCTAGGACACCGCCCTTTCACGGCGGTAACAGGGGTTCGAATCCCCTAGGGGACGCCATATTGCATGATGACGGGTGAAAGGCGTCGTCAGGTTATCTTTAAGCGGATTTAAGCGAGTCTGTTTAGCGATATAAGCTCTTTAACAATCTGGAACAAGCTGAAAAATTGAAATTCTCACTGATATCCTTGGGATATGAGTGAAGAGTCTCTCAAGCTGAACAATTCGAGACACTTTCGGGTTGTGAGGTTAAGCGACGAAGC
>NZ_CAWNWY010000011.1:0-126389 GCF_963878365.1 Photorhabdus sp. HUG-39
GGGGTATAGCGGATATGCCGGATTTTTCCCGGTATCATCACCAGTTTTAAGGTGTGGGTACGCAAATCCTGGCGAGGAGCCAGAACCCGGCTGGTGACATAGCCGTGATTGATGAGCTGATTTTGCAATTGGGTCATCAGCCGGCTAATGCCTTTATCGCCCAGGCAATGGTTTTCGCCCTGTTGGGCGACACGCCTGAACGGCAACCAGTGCGGGAAATTTTCGGTGCCTGCCAGTCTGACGCGGGTGATAGGAAAACAGGGGGTTTCCACCGGAAAGGCGGCTGACGCCCCCGTTTCCGGTACAGACAGGCGAACCTCCGCAGGCGGCGGGGCTAATTGCGCCTCCAGGGCTTGCTGGCGGGCCTGTTGATGAATGAGTTGTTGTTCTGCGATGTCGGCGGCCTGACTGCCTGANCTGATCTTGCAATTGGGTCATCAGCCGGCTAATGCCTTTATCGCCCAGGCAATGGTTTTCGCCCTGTTGGGCGACACGCCTGAACGGCAACCAGTGCGGGAAATTTTCGGTGCCTGCCAGTCTGACGTGGGTAATGGGAAAACACGGAGTTTCCACCGCAAAGGCGGATGACTCCGCCGTTTCCGGTACCGACAGGTGAACCTCCGCAGGCGGCGGGGCTAATTGCGCCTCCAGGGCTTGCTGGCGGGCCTGTTGATGAATGAGTTGTTGTTCTGCGATGTCGGCGGCCTGACTGCCTGAGACTGCGCTACAAAAAACTATTAATACTACAATACTGCTTTTCATTGACTTGCTATTCCACAATGTTGAAACAGCATTAACCACGAATTTAACTTAGCGATCAATATTTAGTGTTGATTATCAACCGGGCAACTAAAATANGAACCTCCGCAGGCGGCGGGGCTAATTGCGCCTCCAGGGCTTGCTGGCGGGCCTGTTGATGAATGAGTTGTTGTTCTGCGATGTCGGCGGCCTGACTGCCTGAAGCCACGCTACAAAAAACCACAAATACTAAAATACTGCTTTTCATTGACTTTCTATTCCACAATGCCGAAGCAGTATTAACCACAAATTTAGCTTAGTGATCAATGTTTAGGGTTGATTATCAACCGGGCAACTAAAATAGGGGGTTGGTTAAGATAGCAGCAAAAACAAGGGGTTATATTGAAAGGCAAAAAACAGGCCAATGTGATTATTTTGTGACAAGATTGTATAAAAAATAGATTAATATTAATCATTTAATAACCAGCATTAATAATTTCAAATAAATTTTATTGTTTTATTTTTATTATGTGATTCTTATCACATTTATAATGATTTATTTCAGTATTGAATAACTTGAAATATGATAGGTATCGTTAATTTTTGATAAGACATGACCTTTTATGATTAGGTTAGATGATGACTTTTAGCTCAGTTGGCAGAACTGACGCTATACTATTGCGGATTGGGAAATAACCATCAGATAGCAAGTGTTGGTGGTAATTATGCAGCTAATTTCTCTATTACCAGACTTGATGTCTAGTTAGACTGCCCATATCGATTTTGGTTAAATAAACTATCTCAAGTAAAAATAAATCCAGTGCTATTGCTCCGTAATTAACTCACAGATTGGAAAAAATCATGAAGCCTAATGAGACAAAGATCTCCAGGGAGGATTTATCCATGCCAATCTTGCTTTTTATTTGCTGCTCACTCTGCCATAAGATCACTTAACCTAAATTCTTCATAATTATATGGGATAAATAGCATGATTTGTTAGCGTCATTCTCCGTAATTGGAGAGTTGAACGTAGTGGCAATTGGGAAGATGATACGATGTTTGGAGTTTGCAGAGCATGAACTAAATTAGAGGCGCAAATTTACTTTTCTCACCCTAATTCACCTTGGGAAAGAAGGGACCAATGAAAATATCAATGGGTCAATCAAGCAATACTTTCCAAAGGGAACCAATTTTAATGAAATCTCTGAGCAGGAAATAGATTTTGTGGTAAACCGATTAAGTAATCGCCCCTGAAAAACTCGGGGCGGTAAAACACCCAATGAATTATTTAAAGGAATACAGATATATTTACTTCCAGAGTAACAATGTTGCACTTACTATGTGAATATATCCCATGCTATTAACAAGGTCATTCAAACTTACCCATCCTAATAAAAACCCACTTTTTATTTTAATAAAAATAACTTCCTCACCAAAGAAATTATAAATTAATTTATAAATCACATTCAGTAATAATTAGTATAGATAACCCAGTTACTCTCTAACAGAACAATGGACTAAGGAATAATAATAATTTAAAATACTCAACTATAGTTATACTGAGGAGGAAATTAACTAAAGAGGAGAATGAAAATGTCCATATCCCTTGAGTATTTTCAATCTGCAAAATTTGACGGTAATTTGTATCTTAAATGTCACGGTGAAATTAGTAACGATACAGGAATAAAATACACCGTAACCAATTCAAACACAAAAGAGATATACGAACGTTATAGTGAAGATAATCAACTCATCTGTTTGACTTCACTTAAACCCGCAAATTATACAATAGAAACTACCATTAAAAAAGACGGTAAAACAATTGCTACGCTTACACCAGAAAATATAGAAATAAAAGAATCAGACTTTCTGTTTGATATCGATAAAAAAATCGATGAGATAGATAAAGACAAAACTGATAATATCAACATTAACCACATACCACCGAAACAGATACCTTCCAAAGAAAACATTATCTCTTTAAAAGGAAACAATGATATCCCAGACAAGAATTTGAAATATAACCTTGAGATTATGTTTTCCCCTGATGGACTAAAAAAATTTGAAATAGAAAAAGATAATTTATTATCTGCTTTTAATTCATCTCAACACGCAATAGAGATAAAACCTGTTTTTAATCAAGAAGATTTAGATAAGAAAACCTGGAAAACACCAGAATTCAGTAAGTTAATTCACCTCTACAAGATAGATGCTGATATTAATCATGCTGATTTAATCAAGTTAGCCAATGAACTGGAGAAACTGGATTATGTCGAATTTTGCTCTCTTACGCCGATGTTGAAAGAGCTACCGCCACCGCCTTTACTTCTGTCCGAAGAGGAAACAATAATTCCTGAATTTGATACTACTCATATCGTTACACCTGATTTTTCACATCTACAGGGATATTTAGACGAACACAGCGGTATGAATATTAGGAAGGTCTGGGATGAAGGTTATAAAGGCAAAGGCGTCACTGTACACCATCTTGATTTTGGCGTTTATAGAAACCATGAAGATTTAGTTGGTAATATTACGGTTATCAATAGCCGCCCAGAAACACAAGATTGTAATCACGGCACAGCAGCCACCGGCTGTATTGCTGCAAAAGATAATAAATTCGGTGTGACGGGTATTGCTCACGAATGTCAATTCCGTTTTTATGACGTCGATGATTTTAATAGAATAATATATAGCTTTTTACCAGGAGATATTATTAGTTTAAATATTCAAACTGTAGCCAATAATAGATATTATCCTTTCACCTACCTCAAATCTAATTGGCAAAAAATAAAAAGCTGTGCTGATGCAGGGGCAATAATTATTTTCGCTTCTGGTAATAGTGGTCTTAATTTAGCCTATGACTTCACTTTCCCTAATTATGGCGATCCTGGTGGTATTATGATCGGTGCCTGTACATCAATTAATGGACACAGGTTAGGCTTTTCCAATCATAATCTTCACACCAGTTTAAATTCCTGGGGTGAGAACGTCACAACTACTGGGTATACAAACTTACAGTACCTACCAGGAAATAATAGAAATTATACTCGCAGTTATAATGGCACATCCAGCGCTACACCTTTAGTTGCAGGTGCATTAGCGCTTATTCAATCCTATGTTAAATTAAAATATCATAAATATCTTAATAGCACTCAAATAGCAACACTGGTTAGAAGTAGCGGTTTTATAATAGGAGAACCACAAGGAATCGGTACGAGACCAAATGTCGCAAATGCTTTCAAATTAATTGATCGTCTGTTTTCTTAATTAAGGTAAATGACTTCAGATTAAAGTCGTGATGCTTTATCAGGGCCACCCGTTATTCTACGGATGGCCTTATATCAATTAAATAATTAATGCAGTTTTAATCGTGGACGGATAACACGGTTAATTCCGCCAACAAGCATCATCAAGCCAGTTTTAATATAACCATGTAGAGCCACCTGATGCATACGATATAAAGAGATATAGACAGCACGAGCTATACGCCCTTCGATCATCATTGAACCACGCATCAAATTGCCCATCAAACTACCCACCGTACTGAATTTAGACAATGATACCAATGAGCCATGATCCTTATAGGTATACTCTTTTAACGGTTTATCATGCAACAAGGCAATAATATTACTGTAACAGCAGCTAGCCATTTGATGAGCCGCCTGTGCCCTTGGTGGAACAAAACCACCTTCCTTCTTCGAGCATGATGCACAATCACCAATAGCAAAAATATGATCATCAAGTGTCGTTTGCAGAGTTGGCTTTACCACTAGCTGATTAATCCGGTTAGTTTCAAGACCGGCAATATCTTTCATAAAATCAGGTACTTTGATACCGGCAGCCCATACCATGAGATCAGCTTTAATCAGCTCACCTTCTTTAGTACTCAATCCACGTTCATCAGCGCTGGTCACCATAGTTTTGGTTAATACATGAACGCCAAGTTTTGTGAGTTCCTGATGTGCCGCAGCAGAAATACGTGCCGGCAATGCAGGCAAAATTCGCTCCCCTGCTTCGACTAGCGTCACGTTCAATGCTTCTGAACTCAGCCCTTCAAAACCATAACTGTTAAGCTGTTTTACCGCATTGTGCAATTCCGCTGATAACTCAACACCTGTCGCACCACCGCCAACGATAGCAATATTAACCTTATCTTGCTGACCACAGTTTGCAGAATACTTAAGAAACAGATTCAACATTTCATTATGGAAACGGTGAGCCTGTTGTGGGTTATCCAGGAAGATACAATGCTCTTTCACACCTTGTGTATTAAAATCATTAGATGTACTTCCCAAGGCCATAACTAGAATGTCATAGCTCAATTCACGTTCAGGAACCAATACTTCGTTATATTCATCCCTGATCTCAGTCAAAGTAATTTTTCTGCTATCACGGTGAATATCAGTTAACGTCCCTAATTGGAAACTGAAATAGTGGTTACGGGCATGAGCCAGATAACTCAACGCATCAACCCCATCGTCAAGGGAGCCTGTTGCCACTTCATGTAATAACGGCTTCCATAAATGACTTTGATTACGATCCACCAGCACAATTTCTGCTTTCTTCTTACGACCCAACTTATGCCCCAGACTGGTTGCCAGTTCCAAACCACCGGCACCTCCACCAATGATAACAATTCTCTTCTTTGGTGTTGTCATGACTACTCCACTAAAATGTAAACCAAATGTTATTTAAGGGCAGTAAAATAATACCTTTAAATAACATTTAGTTTTATATAAATAACCGATGTGATAATTACAGAATATCATGACTGGTTGGTGGGTCATACCAAAATTGAACAACATCAAATTCTTTTGAATAAATAAACATCAATCACAAAATTTGTCAATTTATTTTCAGTTGGTTGGATTCGGCTCTTATTTATTTCATTTTCTTATTTACATAGGAAATAAAATATGCATCAAAAAAGATGCCTTAAAGAACCTGATATCAATGAAATTTTAGGAATATGACCATGCTATGTATACAAAAAGTGGGATATTTTCCCGCACCATCAACATTAAAAGTCATTTATTTAGTAATATACCCGTCATCTTTCAAGTTGCCTCTTTGTTGGCTGCACTCACTCACCCCGGTCACATAGTTATCTATGCTCCCGGGGATTCACTCCCTTGCCGTCGCGAAGCATCTTGAAATCCATAGGGTATATACCCGTCATCTTTCAAGTTGCCTCTTTGTTGGCTGCACTCGCTCACCCCGGTCACATAGTTATCTATGCTCCCGGGGATTCACTCCCTTGCCGCCGCGATGCATCTTGAAATCCATAGGGTATAGAACAAACATAAGATACGACTTTACAAATTACCGCCCACAATCCTGCCATTGCTCATGTAAAACCGTTAGTGCTTTATTAGCTTGTTGCCAACGTTTTGAATTCTTTAACTCATTCAGACTGTATTGACCACCTCGATGATACAATTCTGATAATTTTTCCACTTTGGTCAAAGGCAGATTATCAAGCACGCTAACTGCTCCATCACGGTTATTACATATCAAAATTATGTCACAGCCTGCATTGAGAGCAGTCTGTCCGCGTTCAACATAACTTCCCATCATTGCCGCCCCTTCCATAGAGAGATCATCGGAAAATACCACGCCATTAAAGCCCAATTGCTGACGCAGCACTGATTTTAACCAATATGACGACCCGCTGGCGGGATGTTCATCTACCTGAGAATAGATCACATGAGCCGGCATAATCGCATCCAATAAATTACGCTGGATAAAATCACGGAAAATAGACATGTCATGATGACAAATCGCTTCTAACGGGCGATCATCACAGGGAGTTTCTTTATGAGAATCAGCATCGACAGCACCATGCCCCGGAAAATGTTTACCCGTCGATTTCATTCCGGCAGAATGCATGCCCTTAATAAAGTACTCCGCCATCATCTTGGCCTGTTCAGGATCTTTATGGAATGAACGCTCACCAATAGCCACACACTGATGACCTAAATCCAATACCGGCGCAAAGCTGATATCGATATCCATAGCAATCATTTCAGACGCCATCAACCAGCCCGCCTCTTCCGCCAATTGGGTGCCATTGAGATTGTCACTCAATCCAGCAAAAGATTGAGCCGCCGGTAAACAAGTGAAACCTTCGCGAAAACGCTGAACTCTGCCGCCTTCTTGATCAACAGCAATCACAAGACGATGACGAGAAGCCTTACGAATCTGACGGACTAATTCTCGTAATTGCTCAACATCATAAAAATTGCGGGTAAACAGAATTAATCCGCCCACTAATGGATGTTGCAAAATTTCCTTTTCTTCATTATCCAATTCATAACCGACAACATCTAACATGATCGGACCCATAACATTCCTCGCTTATATTCATATTACTGCAATCAATGCAGCTTAAAACGTTATACCCTTTATCCTTCAAGTTGCCTCTTTGTTGGCTGCACTCACTCACCCCGGTCACATCGTTATCTATGCTCCCGGGGATTCGCTCCCTTGCCGTCGCGATCCACCTTGAAATCCATAGGGTATAGACCAAAAGAGAGGCGCAACGGTTGTGCTAGTTCTAAAAAGTGTGGATCACCACTCTGTTTCCAGCGCACTTCAAACCACATTAAAATCATGTAATCAACCCAAGGTTGCCAACGTTTAATTTGACGTTCTAATAGTGTCCGGTTTAAATATCCTGATGGCTGACTACAATAGTAATTCAAAAAATCCTGCTGCTGCGGCTCATCCCAATGATCAGTGCGAAACAACGCCGCTAACGCAAATCCAATATCAGTATCAGTTGCATATTCCCAATCAATGAGTTTCAACCCTTGAGAGGTATTAAGCAAATTACCACAATGCACGTCCATATGAACGGGTGATAATTTTAGTATTGAAGGCATCGGAGATGACATAAAACGTTTATGCAGCCGCAACCAACAGGGAGTAAGACGCGCTTTATCAATTTGCAACCAATGGCTTTCTAGCTGATGCCTCAGTTGAAGCCGGTAACCAAACAGAGGCTGGTGATGCAAAATAGCCAATAATGCCGCCAGTTTTTGCAAAAATTCAGGCTGAGAAAACTCATTTTGCCCAATAATATGACCAGGCAACCACTCCAACAATAGCCAGTGAGGAACCATTGCTATGACTTGCGGAGCAATTTTTACTTGGCTGAGATGGCGTAAAATGGCGCTTTCACGTTGACGATTAACGCCAAGCTGTTTCGCCTGCTGCCCCTGCCTGCGGCCGACAATATGATATTCACCATTGGTGGCATAATAACTCTCATTCGTCAGCCCACTTAACGGTCTTATCTCCCAATCGTTTACTGCGGTATGCGGCCATTGTTTGCACAATGCCTGCAATAAACAATTATGATTATTTAACGTCACCGTGCCCTGACCAAAGAATCTCACCCGTCTTTACCAGCATCAGTTGCATGACGATATCACGCTTATCACTGTTACCTGAAACTATGGAATAGAAAACATAATCCGCATTCAAATAACGCGCCAGACCAATCGCTTTACTACGCAATCCCAAGCTATCCTCTTCAGATAAGCCCAGAGATTGACGGGCATTTTGTACCTGATTTTGTGGTATTAATTCAAAAACATGCTCGCTACTGAGAGCCTGACGCAAAACATCGGTTGCTTGCATGGTTTGTAATGCGCCGTTAGTATTGTTTTTCACTGTATCAACTAATAGTAACTTCGCGTTTTCCAGCCCATGAGCCTTAACGAGTTGCTCTACTAATGGTTGCACTGTACTTTCCCAGTCAATCGCGCTCATTTTAGGCGGCTCTGGTACTTTTTCAGATGGCGGTGTCGGTTTTTCCGATGGGGTCACTGGTACAACCGGCGTCGGAGGTTCAGGCTGCTCCGGTGGCAAGGATGGACATCCCGCCAAAAACATAACCGATAGTGCTACAAAAAGAATTCTTTTCATCAACCTATTCCAATTACAGAGTTTTAAAAAACAGATAAGTTTTTGCTGTGACACCAGCAACAAATTATCAGTTCAACTCCAATGATAAATTTGCAGCATTTATTTAAAAAATCGAGATATTCAGAGGCCGGCTTAAAATAAACATCCCCTGAATATCTGCCTATGTCCATGAATTTCAGTACTTCACATTGACTTCATCAACAACGGCCCTAAATGGCGACCACCAACCAAATGCATATGAATATGATAAACCTCCTGCCCCGCATGGCGATTACAGTTCATAATCAAACGATATCCATCTTCAGCAATGCCTTCTTGTTCAGCAATTTTTGCTGCAACTGTCATCATTCGACCTAATGCTGCTTCATGCTCCGGTTTAACATCGTTCACTGTTGGGATCAGAACATTTGGAATAATCAAAATATGAGTCGGAGCCTGTGGAGAAATATCGCGGAATGCAGTGACTAACTCGTCCTGATAAACAATATCAGACGGTATTTCACGGCGAATAATTTTACTGAAAATAGTTTCTTCTGCCATCACATTTTCCTTTTATAAAAAAACAACAGATATATGAGCGCTTACAAACCAAAGATTCAAGTTGATAAATCAAATTTTGTCTACATCAATATGAAATAAATCGCAAAAATTCTGTGTGGTCACTTCTGCCAATGCCTCAATACTCACCCCCTTGAGTACAGCCATATATTCCGCAACATCACGCACATAAGCAGGCTGGTTTTCTTTACCACGATGAGGCACAGGTGCAAGATAAGGAGAATCGGTTTCAATCAGAATACGATCCAATGGTACATATCTTGCTGCTTCACGAATTGGCTCCGCATTACGGAAAGTAACAATACCAGAGAATGAAATATAGAAGCCTAAATCCAGTAATTCTCTAGCGGTATCTTTATCTTCGGTAAAACAGTGCAAAACACCACCACATTCTCGTGCCTGTTCTTCACGTAATACTCTCAAAGTATCATCACGGGCACTACGGGTATGAACGATAACAGGCTTGTTGAGTTTGCGTCCGATACGGATATGTTCACGAAATGAGGTTCGCTGTAATTCAGCATTATCCTGTTGATAATAGTAATCCAGCCCAGTTTCACCTAGTGCAACAACTTCATTCCCGGCTGCTAAACGCGCTAACTCATCAAAATTATAACCTTCATCCAAGTTAAGTGGATGAATACCACAGGAAAATACGATATTTTCCCGTTCACCAATTAGGGTTTTCATTTGCTGGAAACCGGGTAGCGTCGTCGCTACTGCCAGCATAAATTTAACCTCCCGATCTGCCGCTTTCGCAACAACATCATCTACATTTTTATGTAGGTTTTCATAATCGAGACAATCGAGATGACAATGCGAATCAACTAACAACATATTTAAACTCGTATACAAAAAGATTTCAGGGTTATGAAGTAAACTGTTTTTCCCAATTGAGCAACTGTTCTGCCAGTAACAATTCCCAATTTACGCCCACGACTGAAAGCAACTGATGACGACAAGACATCCACTCATCAACGCTTTGCAGTAAAACAGCCATAGTATGCATGGAACTCAATTGATAAATCAGCGTTTGTTGATCCTGATTGATACAATAACGCTGTAACTGCTGTTGCCACTTCACCGCATCAAATAACAAACTGATAAGCCAATGAAGGCGTTGCGGCGCATTTTCATGATTCAGTTGGGGTAAAAGTGACAAAGCATCACGTTTATCCAAAGCCTGTTTAACAGCCTGGCAAAACTGTTCCCGTATCTGCCATTGCTCCGGTTGCAACAATTGTTCTGCTGCTACAGGTGCTCCCTGAGACAATTTCAAGGCTGTCATTGCATCGACCGAAGAAATTAAAGGCAACTGTTTTTGCAACCAATAAAGGCTACTTTCCGTCTCAGGTACCGGCAGAAAATAGTAAAAACAGCGGCTGCGTAAAGTAGCCAAAAGACTGGACGGCTGCCGACATTTCAGAAGAAAATAGGTATGTTCCGGCGGCTCTTCCAACGTTTTCAATAATGCATTGGCAGCCGCATCTGTCAGACATTCAGTCAAAGGTAACCAGACAATTTTTACCCCACCTTGCTGAGAACGGCTATAGAGCTTTTCCGTAATTTGCCGTACCGCTTCCACACCAACACTGGTTTTACCCTTCTCCGGCGACATAATATGCCAATCAGGATGAGTTTCTGCCATCATCAGATGACAGCTATGACACTTTCCACAACTTTTCATCCCCTGTCTATTCCGACACATTAACCATCGGCTTAATCCATAGATCAACACATCGGCCCCAGTACCTGCATTAGCATGAACCAATAAAGCATGATGGCCTCGTCCTTGCTGATGAGATTCCACCAACTGACGATATGCCTGATTAAGCCACGGATACCAATTCATTTAGCCATTTTCCTACCGCTTCAGCCATTGCCCAAGCACCTGGCAAATATCGGCTTGTACTTGCTCTATTGGTTGAGCCGCATCAACGGTCACAATACGCTTATCCTGTGCTGCAAACTCCAGGTAACGACTGCGAGTACGATCAAAAAAATCTATCGACTCTTTTTCAATTCGGTCTAACTCTCCACGCTCACGGGCACGCAGTAAACCAATTTGAGGAGGAAGATCGAGATAAATAGTCAGGTCAGGACGAAAATCACCCAGCACAGTATCACGTAGCGAAGTCATCAAGTTTTTATCAATACCACGCCCTCCCCCTTGATACGCCTGGGAAGAGAGGTCATGACGATCACCCACAACCCATGTACCACGGGCCAAAGCAGGTTTAATCACATTTTCGACTAATTGAACTCTGGCTGCATATAACATTAACACCTCTGCTTTATCCGTCAGAGGTTCACCTTCAACACCTTGTTTAATTAACCCACGTAATTTTTCTGCCAGAGGTGTTCCACCCGGTTCACGGGTAAAAATTAAATTCTGAATACCGTGCTGCTGCAATATGTCAACGACTGTTTTCATCGCTGACGTTTTTCCTGCGCCTTCCAGCCCTTCAATAACAATAAATTTGCCGTTCATTTGTCCTGTTTTAACCTCTGACGGTAAATATTTACCGCCTTGTTATGCGCAGCCAGATTGGTTGTAAAAGTATGACCACCTTTGCCATTCGCCACAAAATAGAGAAATTCGGTTTTTGCCGGGTGTGCAGCCGCTTTTATAGAAGCAAGGCCAGGCATTGCAATCGGTGTAGGGGGCAAACCATTAATCATATAAGTATTGTAGGGCGTCAATGTCGTTAAATCTTTACGAAAAATAGTGCCTGTATATTTTTCACCTAAACCATAAATCACTGTCGGATCAGTTTGAAGTCGCATATTCAACCGTAAGCGATTAATAAACACAGAAGCAACTTTTGTCCGCTCAGCCTCAACACCGGTCTCTTTTTCAATAATCGACGCCATAATCAACATTTCATAAGCATTATTATAGGGCAGATTTTTGTCGCGACCTTCCCATTCCTCTTCCAGCGTCATTTTCATCTGTCGATATGCTCGTTTCAGCAATGTTACATCGCTTGTGCCTGCCGTATAGTGATAGGTATCAGGATAAAGCCACCCTTCCAGAGTATCTGTATCTTTAATATCGAGTATTTCAGCCAATTCCTGAGCATCTTTATTATCCAATTCATGTTTAAGATATTCAGATTGCTGTAGTATTTTCCACCAGTCAGATAAACGGCTACCTTCAACAAAACGAACCGTAAATTGCGCTTCTTTACCACTAGAGAATAATTGCAACATTTCCCGTAAAGTCATTTCTCGTGTTAATTGGTAAGTTCCCGCCTTGAACTCGGCAAGTTTTGGCTCCAACCTTAATAACCAAGGGAAAATATGACTATCTTCAATCAGGTTATCCCGAACCAGTAACGCTTCCAAACCATGACGACCAATACCTGCTGGCAGAGTAAATATTCGATCCTGTTTAATTGTTAGTGTTTGATCCGCAAATTTTTCAACTTTTTCATAGCCAGCATAGAGTAATATCGCTGCCGTAATGACAATCAAAGTCAATAGGGCAAAAAGGCGTTTTTTCCATTTCATCAATTAATCTAATCACTTAAACACATTGTTCACTTAAACACACGGTTCGCTTAAATACGTCGTGAATTACAACTTCAGACATTCAGGAAGCAAATATTTATACAGTTCCCTTGACTGATATTTCCATCCGGGCTGATTTTCATGAGCTTGAATTTCTTTGACAGATATCACTGGCATTAAAGAATTACAAACTATCACTTCATCTGCATCAGCCAATGTTTCGGGATAACAGCTTACACAAGAAAAGTGATAATCGCTTTCCGATAATAACGCGATTATTCTTTCCCGCATCACACCTTCGATACCACAGCCTCGTAAATCAGGAGTATACACATCTTTTCCTTTACGCCAGAAAATGTTTGCAGTACAGCATTCAACCAGCAAACCATCAGTATCAAGTACCAGAGCTTCATCAGCATTTGATTTTTCGATAAATGTTTTAATCAATATCTGTTCTAATCGATTAAGGTGTTTAATTCCGGCAAGATAGGGGTTTATTCCCATCGGTACCGGACTGAGCACCATAGATAAACCTTCCTGACGCTGTTTCAAATACTTATCGGGATAAGGACTCAGAGACAAGATCTGATTAGGTTGCGTAAACCCCTGAGCACTATAGCCACGCCCTCCGGTTCCACGGGAAATAATAACTTTAAGTACACCTTGTTCAGTCGTGGAGACAATCTGTCTTATATGGCTTTCAAGCTGTTGCCAATCGGGTTGTGGAAGATATAACCTTTCAACGCCTTTTTGTAATCTTTGGATATGTAGTGACAACAAAGCGGCCTGCCCCTGTTCTATTTTTACTGTTGTGAAGCAACCATCACCGAATTGAACTGAACGATCATTGGCCGGTAAATAGTCGCACTGCTCTCCATTAATCCAATACATATAATTTTGTTCTTAATTATTCAAAAAGGCATTTCAATGCAATTTATCAACAAGCGATATCATAGTATATCGCTGATACGAGTGCAAAAATGTCCATGATTCTTGCCACAAAAAAAGCTCCAATAATTATTAACTATTGGAGCTCTCTATACTATCGCCTTAAAGTATTTACAAAATCATATACCCGTTATCTTTCAAGGTGCCTCTTTGTTGGCTGCACTCGCTCACCCCGGTCACATAGTTACCTATGCTCCCGGGGATTCACTCCCTTGCCGTCGCGATCCATCTTGAAATCCATTGGGTATACTAAGCGGAACTCAACCGTATTTTTCTGTAATATCAGGCGCTACCTGTTAATCAGGTTTAATCTTACGGAAAATTAGTGAGCCGTTAGTGCCACCGAAACCGAAAGAATTACACAATGCATATTCCATCCCCTCTACCTTACGGGACTCATTTGGCACGAAATCCAGACGGCAGTTCTCATCCTGATTTTCCAGGTTGATAGTCGGCGGAACAACTTGATCACGTAATGCCAGGATAGTGAAAATAGATTCAACCGCCCCCGCAGCACCCAACAAATGACCCGTCATTGATTTGGTAGAACTCACTAAAACATCAGTGCCTTCACCAAACACGGACTCAACTGCATGGGCTTCCGCTAAGTCGCCAGCAGATGTTGAAGTACCGTGAGCATTAATATATCCCACTTGCTTGGTAGTGATACCGGCATCTTTCAGCGCATTTTCCATCGCCAACGCAGCACCTGCACCATTTTCTGGTGGTGACGTCATATGATAAGCATCGCTGCTCATGCCAAAGCCAACGATTTCTGCGTAAATTTTCGCACCACGCCTCTTCGCATGCCCATATTCTTCCAGTACCAAGATACCTGCACCATCCCCCAGAACAAAGCCATCACGGTCTTTATCCCACGGACGACTTGCACCTTGTGGATTATCGTTACGGGTAGATAAAGCACGGGCAGCACCAAAACCACCAACCCCCAGAGGAGTACTGGCTTTTTCTGCACCACCGGCCAGCATAATGTCAGCATCATTATAAGCAATAATACGGGCAGCATGACCAATATTATGTACACCTGACGTACATGCTGTGGCGATAGAAATACTTGGGCCACGCAAACCGTAAATAATACTCAGATGACCTGCTACCATATTTACGATCGTAGAAGGTACGAAGAACGGGCTGATCTTACGAGGACCACTCGCCACCAACGCCCCG
Source organism: Photorhabdus sp. HUG-39 (assembly GCF_963878365.1). Lineage (NCBI taxonomy): Bacteria > Pseudomonadati > Pseudomonadota > Gammaproteobacteria > Enterobacterales > Morganellaceae > Photorhabdus > Photorhabdus sp. HUG-39. Next base: position 14,881 of record NZ_CAWNWY010000011.1, read on the forward strand.
TGATTTTCTTCAATCAGACCCAAACCACCAATACCAGAACCAATAGCAGCACCAAAACGACTAGCATTGGCTTCTGTTACTTCAATTCCAGAATCTTCAATGGCTTGCACACCTGCTGCAATACCATATTGAATGAAATCATCCATTTTTCGTGCATCCTTGCGCGAAATATTGAAATCTTCATGATTAAAATCTTTAACCAGACCAGCAAACTTAGTTGCATGGTGACTGGTGTCAAAATGGTCAATAAGGCTGATACCACTCTGTCCGGCACAAACAGCTTTCCAAGAAGATTCAGCTGTATTACCGACAGGAGATAACATGCCTAGTCCGGTCACAACTACTCGACGCTTAGACACGCTTATCCTCCAAGGAGGGAAATTATTTAGGGCAGAAACATAGGCGGTCGAATGACCGCCTAGGTGTGTTCACTTATTCGCTTTGGTTCTGGACGTAATCAATAGCTGCCTGAACTGTAGTGATCTTTTCTGCTTCTTCATCTGGAATTTCGATATCGAACTCTTCTTCCAGCGCCATTACCAGTTCAACTGTGTCAAGAGAATCAGCGCCCAAGTCATCTACAAAAGAAGCTGAATTAATAACTTCTTCCTCTTTAACACCAAGTTGTTCAACGATGATTTTTTTAACGCGTTCTTCAATAGTGCTCATGCTATTAAATTTCCTATCAAAATTCGCTTTCGCGATGGTTTTCGTAGTTTATAAAATACAGGAAAAGATGCAACCCAATCCCGGCTGGTCGAACCACAAACTTGCTCTATTTTGCGTTATTTGACACAAAAAATGCAACTGGTTCGCTCATTTTTTAGTTCATATACATGCCGCCATTGACATGTAATGTTTCGCCTGTGATGTAAGCCGCTTCATCAGAAGCGAAGAAAGCCACAGCACTAGCAATTTCTTTTGCATCCCCAAGCCGCTTAGCGGGGATATCTTTTGAAAAGTTCGCCAACTGCTCTTCTGGCAATGCTTTTAGCATATCAGTTTCAATAAGCCCTGGCGCAACAACGTTAACAGTAATACCACGGGAAATCACTTCCCGAGCCAATGTCTTGCTGAAACCAACAAGCCCTGCTTTCGCCGCTGCATAGCTTGCCTGCCCAACATTCCCCATCGATCCAACAACAGAACCAACAGAGATGATACGACCGTGACGTTTTTTTATCATAAAGCGCATCGCCGCTTTTGACATACGGAAAACGGATGAAAGATTAGTGTCAATAATATGCTGCCACTCATCATCCTTTATACGCATCACCAGATTATCACCGGTGATACCCGCATTATTCACTAAAATATCAAGCCCGCCACACTCTGTTCGGATGGTAGACATAAGCTGTTCAATCGATTCCGGATCAGTGACATCCAGTACAAAACCTTTACCTTTTTCACCAAGGTAAGCACTGATGACTTCAGCGCCTTTATCGCTTGTTGCTGTACCAATGATATAGGCTCCACGCTCTGCTAATAGCTCAGCAGTTGCACGGCCTATCCCACGGCTAGCACCTGTTACTAATGCAATCTTTCCATCTAATCTCATATTGCCCTCAATTATTTTCCAATGCAGTTATTAGTGTAGCTGTGTCATTAACTGCTGCTGCGCTTAAGGTATTGACAATTCGTTTAGTTAAACCTGTCAAAACTCTACCTGGCCCTATTTCTAATAGCTGCCCAACACCCTGTCCAGCAATAAATTCAACTGCTTCTCTCCAACGGACAGGATTATAGAGTTGTCGTACCAGTGCATCACGGATAGCTTCAGCAGATTGTTCTATTTTCACATCAACATTATTTACCACCGGGAACTGAGGATGGCTAAATTCAATTCCTTCCAAAACAACTGCCAGCTTATCTGCGGCGGGTTTCATCAGTGCACAATGCGACGGTACACTGACTGCCAAAGGCAGCGCGCGTTTCGCACCTGCTGCTTTACATGCATCACCAGCACGCTCTACCGCCTCTTTCTCACCCGCAATAACAACCTGACCAGGTGAGTTAAAGTTAACTGGAGAAACAATTTGCCCCTGAGCTACTTCTTTACAGGCACGATCAATGGATTCATTATCTAAACCAATAATAACATACATTGCACCAGTGCCTTCAGGTACAGCTTCTTGCATCAATTTGCCACGCAGTTCAACAAGTCTAATGGCTTGTTTGAAATCAATGACACCTGCACAAACCAGTGCAGAATATTCACCAAGGCTATGTCCAACCATCAGTGATGGTGCTTTTCCACCTTTTTCCTGCCAAACCCGCCAGATAGCAACCGATGCGGCCAACAACGCGGGTTGAGTTTGCCATGTTTTATTCAGTTCTTCTTCTGGCCCCTGTTGAACTAGAGCCCAGAGATCATATCCCAGCACATCAGACGCTTCAGCGAAAGTTTGCTCGACAACCGGGAACGCTGTAGCCAAATCGGCCAACATACCAAGGTCTTGAGAACCCTGACCAGGAAATACCATTGCAAATTCAGACATAGACATGCTCATCTTCCTGTCAAATTAAAAACGTATCAGTGCTGAACCCCAAGTAAGGCCACCACCAAAAGCCTCAATTAAGATTAACTGACCGCGCTTAATCCGGCCATCACGTACTGCTTCATCAAATGCTGTGGGTACCGATGCCGCAGAAGTATTACCGTAACGATCCAGCGTTACCACTACTTTATCCATTGTCATGTTTAATTTTTTAGCTGTCGCTGCGATAATACGCAAATTAGCCTGATGAGGTACCAGCCAATCCAACTCACTATATGGTAAGTTATTTGCTTCTAAAGTCTCATCAACTATGTTAGCCAATTCACGGACTGCAATCTTAAATACTTCATTACCGATCATACTAGCATACGCTGGTTCTTTTAGATTCTGGCGCTCCTGATAAGGCAATACCAACAATTCACCATAGCTACCATTTGCATGAAGGTGAGTTGAAAGAATTCCTGGCTCATTAGAAGCCCCTACCACCATAGCACCTGCACCATCGCCAAACAGGACAAGTGTTCCGCGATCTTCTGGATCAAGTGTTCTGGTAATAGAATCAGAACCAATAACCAATGCATGTTTTGCCGCACCGGTTTTAATAAACTTATCAGCAATACTCAGTGCATAAACAAAACCAGAACAAGCAGCAGAAATATCAAAAGCCGCTGAATTTTGGGTACCCAACATGTGCTGAATTTGGCACGCAGAACTGGGGAAAGCATGGGTGGATGAAGCTGTTGCAACAATGATTAAATCAATCTGCTCTTTATCAATGCCCGACATTTCAATTGCTTTCTTTGCAGCCCGGAACCCCATAACCGCAACAGTTTCATCATCAGTAGCAATACGACGTTCGCGGACACCTGTACGGGTAATAATCCACTCATCAGAAGTATCCACCATTTTTTCTAAATCAGCATTAGTACGCACTTGCGCAGGTAGATAACTACCTGTACCTAAAATTTTTGTATACATGTATGTTCAGTCACTCTTGGGTAATGCTGTTTCCAGGCGTGCAGCAATTCTATCAGGAACCTGCCTTTCAACGGCCTGAACAGCCTGTTCGATTGCGGCCTTAAACGCATGCTCATTAGCCGCCCCATGGCTTTTGATTACAATTCCATATAATCCTAACAGACATGCGCCATTATACTGGTCAGGGTTCAGGTGACCGAAGCGTTTTGTCATCCGTTTTTGCAGCCAATTCTTGACTATTTTCAACAACCAGGAAAATTTTTTCTTTTGTCCATCCGATGATTTAAGCAGGGATAAAATAACTCTGATCGCCCCTTCCATCGTTTTTAACGTCACGTTACCTGCGAAGCCGTCACATACCAATACATCACTTTTACCTGTCAGTAATTCATCACCTTCCAGATAACCAATGTAATTTATCGTCGGAATGCGCTTTAAAATAGTGGCGGCTTCGCGGATATTATCCAGCCCTTTACTCTCTTCCGTACCAATGTTAAGCAATGCTACCGCGGGATTAACCACCCCCACGACTTCCTCGGCCATTACTGAACCCATAATGGCGAATTGCACCAACATGCGGCTATCGCAATTAACATTGGCACCTAAATCCAATACGACAGTTTGCCGCTGTTTCAGGTTTGGCAACACGGTCATCAAAGCAGGTCTTTCAATGCCTTCTATCGATTTTAGCATCAATTTAGATAACCCCATCAATACTCCGGTATTCCCTGCACTGATACACGCCTGCGCTTCACCTGATTTCACTAAATCCAGGGCAATACGCATTGACGTTCCTCGGCTGTTACGAATCGCTTGCGACGGTTTCGCATCATTAGCCACAACCCGTTCAGCAGGAACCACTTGTAAACGACTGAGCAACTCAGCATCACTATTTACAAGCATCGGAGAAATGATATCGGGGATTCCGACCAGCAATAATTTAAGTCTAGGGTTAGACGCCAGTGCCTGCAATGCAGCAGGCACCGTAACGCGAGGACCAAAGTCCCCGCTCATGGCATCTAACGCTAAAGTCAGATTAGTCAAGGTATCAACTTGCTAATGACTGGCGGAGATTATTTGTTGATGACTTTGCGGCCACGGTAGTAGCCATCAGCAGTCACATGGTGACGCAGGTGAGTTTCACCAGAAGTTTTATCTACAGATAGTAATGGTGCAGTCAGTGCATCATGAGAACGACGCATACCACGTTTAGAACGAGTTGGTTTATTCTGTTGTACGGCCATTGACCTTACTCCTTAAGTACTTTTCTTTAAACTGGCTAATACGGCAAATGGGTTTGGTTTTTCAGCCTCTAGAGGTAATTCACCAAACACCATGTCCGCTTCGGACACTTCACAGTGTTCAGAATCATGTACCGGAACTACCGGCAGAGAAAGAATTATTTCATCTTCAATCATTGCCAGCAAATCTATTTCGCCAAATTCGTTAACGTTAATTGGCTCATACTCTTCCGGTAATGCTTCAGCCTGTTCATCTTTGACGACCGGGCTAAAACAATATGTTATGTGAACGTGATGGCTGAAATTACCGCCACAACGCTGACATTCAAGCGTAACATCCACATCGGAATGCCCACGCACAACCGCCAGACGTTGGTTATCTATCTGAAACGATAAAACGCTGTCTACATCATTGTCCACGCTAACCACAGATTCCGCGATACGCAAAACTTGCTCAGGTGAATAACTGCCTGCGTAGTCTAATCGTTTCTGAGCGGCGCGAAGCGCATCAATGGTCAGGGGTAATTTTACCTTTTGCATAAGGCGCGCATATTATCTTTGTAATGAGATATAGTCAAAGAAAAAGGCCACACATCTGCACCTTTCCGCCAAATATTCGCTTATTAAGCTGTGCCTAGTTTAAAATGCCTGCAATTATTTCGCCATGTCTTTTGGAAAAATTATGACACAAATCATTTTAGCTTCCACATCAGCTTATCGCCGCATGTTACTGGAAAAACTTCGTTTACCCTTTATATGCGCAGCGCCTAATACTGATGAAACACCTCGAATGAATGAAAATGCAGAACAACTCGTTATGCGTTTGGCGCAAGCCAAGGCACAGGCATTACAAACAAAATATTCTCAGCATTTGATTATTGGTTCTGATCAAGTTTGTGTTATTAACGGCGAAATCACCGGCAAGCCCCACAGTCTTGAAAATGCATTTAAACAATTACGGCAAGCCAGTGGTCATTGCGTCACCTTTTATACCGGCATTTCTCTCTTTAACAGCAAAACAGGAATAACTGATACACGTTGTGAATTATTCAATGTCTATTTTAGAGAACTGGCTGATGATGAAATCTGGGCTTATTTAACTGCGGAAAACCCTCTTAATTGTGCCGGAAGCTTTAAAAGCGAAGGGTTAGGAATCACTTTATTTGAACGACTTGAAGGGAAAGATCCGAATACGCTGATAGGTTTACCATTAATTACATTGACTGAATTATTAATCCGCCAGGGGGTAAACCCACTGACGGCGATAGGTTAATTACTGTGATTCTGACGTAGCGTTTTTATACAATAGCGCAATTGCTCATCCATCGGTGCTTCAAGACGTAATGTCTCCCCCGTCGAGGGATGAGTAAATTTTATCGCACTGGCATGCAAGAATAGGCGGTTAAGGCCCGTAGCTGACAGTTGCGAATCAAAAACTTTATCCCCATAGCGATCATCAAAAGCGATCGGATGCCCAGCATATTGAGTGTGAACACGGATTTGATGAGTTCGACCCGTTACCGGACTGGCTTTCACTAACGTTGCATTGGCAAAACGCTCTTCTACTTTAAAACGCGTTTCAGAAGGCTTACCTTCACTGTTTACTTTAACAATCCGCTCACCACTTTGCTGGATATTTTTCAGCAATGGAGCCTGAACAACCTTACAATGTGATTGCCATTGTCCTCGTACTAAAGCCAGATAATCTTTCTGCATCTGTTTAAGGCGTAATTGCTCATGCAAGGCCCGTAAAGCTGAGCGTTTTTTAGCAATTAACAAAATTCCAGAGGTATCACGATCTAAACGATGCACTAATTCGAGGAATTTTGCTTCCGGACGCAAAACCCGCAATCCTTCAATAACACCAAAACTTAAACCACTACCGCCATGAACGGCCGTACCAGAAGGTTTATTGAGCACCAGAATATAGTCATCTTCGTATAAGATACAATCGTCTAATGCAGCGACTTTATCCAGTTTAGCTGAAACTGACGCTTCTTGCCGTTCTGCAACCCGAACCGGTGGAATTCTGACAACATCCCCCGCAGACAATTTATACTCAGGTTTTATCCTGCCTTTATTTACCCGCACTTCCCCCTTACGCACAATCCGGTAAATCATGCTCTTAGGAACACCCTTCAAACGCGCTAATAAAAAATTATCAACTCGCTGTCCAGCTTCATCGTCATCAATAGTGACAAATTGTACAACTTGATTATTCGTTTTCATGATAGCAATTTTAATTATCACTCAAGCAGAGTGCTACTCATTTTTAAATATGTGTAAAAATCACGCATACTTTCCGGTTGTTACCTTCCCTACTTTAAGATAAAGATTAAATATTAACTATTTCTTCCTATTTCATCAGAAAAACCGCTTAAAGACATAAAGTCACCTTGCTATCACCCCAACAGCAATGGAATAATACGTAGCCATCATCAGTTTTTTAAACCTGAATGGCGAAGTTAAACGTTTGTTCTTCATTTGATTGCACAAAAACGCAGCAATGGCGTAAGACGTACTGGGAAATCAAATAATTAGCGGGCTACGGGTAGCAGTTTACTGGAATTGGATCAAATCAGCTTCATTTATATTTGCAGATTATTCCTAGAAAAGGGTACTGTTTTCTAAGTGAAAATTCAGACCTGCCGAAAATATGCGTCTCTATACAAACGACAACCGGGAGGTTGGCGGATTTGTAAAAGACACGAGACCATCGGTTACCAGTCGCTCATCTATATTTGCCCGTAGCTCTATAACTAATGTAAAAAATAATGAGTAAGTTACAATGAAAAGAATGCTAATCAACGCAACTCAGCAAGAAGAGTTGCGTGTTGCTCTGGTTGACGGGCAACGCCTTTATGATTTGGATATCGAAAGCCCAGGACACGAGCAAAAAAAAGCAAATATCTACAAAGGTAAAATCACCCGAATTGAACCTAGTCTGGAAGCTGCTTTTGTTGACTACGGCGCTGAACGGCATGGTTTCCTTCCTATTAAAGAAATAGCCCGCGAATATTTTCCCAATAACTACCATCCTCACGGTCGCCCTAATATCAAAGATGTTTTAAGGGAAGGCCAGGAAGTTATCGTTCAAGTCGATAAAGAAGAACGTGGTAATAAAGGGGCCGCCTTAACCACTTTTATCAGTCTGGCGGGCAGTTATCTGGTACTAATGCCTAATAACCCTCGCGCGGGCGGTATTTCCCGCCGTATCGAAGGAGATGACCGCACAGAACTGAAAGAAGCTTTGGCATCGTTAGAAGTGCCAGAAGGAATGGGACTGATCGTCCGCACTGCGGGTGTCGGTAAGTCCGCAGAAGCACTACAGTGGGATTTATCATTCCGCCTTAAACACTGGGAAGCGATCAAAAAAGCCGCCGAAAACCGCTCTGCCCCCTTCTTAATCCATCAAGAAAGTAATGTCATCGTCCGTGCTTTCCGCGACTATTTGCGCCCAGACATCGGTGAAATCCTAATCGACAATCCCAAGGTTCTCGATCTGGCACGGCAACATATCACTGCACTTGGCCGCCCGGATTTCACCAGTAAAATTAAGCTGTATAGTGGTGAGGTTCCCCTATTCAGCCATTATCAAATTGAATCACAGATTGAATCTGCATTTCAGCGTGAAGTTCGTCTGCCATCAGGCGGTGCTGTGGTTATCGATACCACAGAAGCATTAACTGCGATCGATATTAACTCTTCCCGTGCAACACGCGGAGGAGATATCGAAGAGACGGCTTTTAATACCAACCTTGAAGCAGCGGATGAAATTGCCCGTCAATTACGCCTGCGTGACCTTGGTGGTTTGATTGTTATCGATTTTATCGATATGACACCAGTACGTCATCAACGTGAAGTGGAAAACCGCCTACGTGATGCTGTTCGTCAGGATCGTGCTCGTATTCAAATTGGCCGTATTTCCCGTTTTGGTCTACTGGAAATGTCCCGTCAGCGCCTGAGCCCATCACTAGGTGAATCCAGCCACCACGTTTGCCCACGCTGTAGCGGCACAGGGACTATTCGTGATAATGAATCCCTGTCGCTATCCATTTTGCGTCTGATTGAAGAAGAGGCACTGAAAGAGAACACGCATCAAGTCCATGCCATTGTTCCAGTACAAATCGCCTCATATCTACTAAACGAAAAGCGCCAGGCAGTCAGTGCAATTGAACGCCGTCAGGGAGATGTTGGCGTAGTGATCGTGCCTAACGATCAAATGCAGACGCCTCACTTCTCTGTTCTACGCGTACGTAAGGGTGAGGAAATTTCTGCACTGAGCTATCTGCTTCCTCAATTTTATGAAGCAGGAACGATAAATCCTCAAGAAGATGTCCAACCTGAACGTAAACGTCCTGAGCAGCCCGCTATTTCTGCTTTTGCTTTGCCAGCCGATACACCAGCACAGCAACCATCACATAAAACAAAAGAGAAAAAGCCAAACCACATTGCTCAGACTATAACGGAACAACCTGGTCTCTTAAGCCGCTTCTTGGCTGCTGTGAAAAAAATGTTCAGTACAGAAGCAGAAGAAGAAAAACCGGCACAGAAAAAAGAGAATAAATTATCTGGTCATGATAACCGTCGCTCTTCTGAACGACGCAATCAACGCCGCCAAAATTCACGTAAAGATCGTGATGATAATAATCTGCGTGATGAACAACGTAATAACCGTGATCGTGACGAACAACGGAAAAATCGTAATACTCAACAGAAAAATGACACTCAAGATAACAATGTGACGATAGATACTGCTGCTCGTGAAACCCAACAGCAGCAACGTCGCGAGCAACGTGCAGAACGTCAACGCCGTCGTCAGGAAGAAAAACGCCAGCAGCAACTTGAAACCCAGAAGCCGGAAGTCGTTGAAAATGAGGTTGAAGAACGTCTACCGGTTATGCCACGTCGCCAACGTCGTCAGCTTGAACAAAAAATTCGCATCATAGATGAAGTGAAAGAAGTTACAACTGCCGCCTCGCTGCCCGTACCTGTTGTTACAGAAGAGCAATTACCAGTACCTGTTGAAATACCGGTAGAAACAGCCCAGCCGCAACAATTGACTGAAAATAAAGAGCAACAAGATAATGTTATGCCACGCCGCTCTCGTCGCTCTCCTCGTCATTTGCGCGTTAGTGGTCAGCGCCGCCGCCGTTACCGCGATGAAAGAAATCTACTTCAATCACCGGTACCATTATCTATGGCTGTTGCATCACCAGAAATGGCTTCCGGTAAAGTTTGGGTTCGCTATCCGGTGGTTCCGATTTCCATAGAAATGCCTGAGGAAATTTCTATGATCGAACAGCAAGAACAGCAAAATGAGGTATTGTCGGCAATAGCAACAGAAACAGTACCTGCAATCATCGTTGTTGCAGAATCTGAACAAACCATCATTGAATCTCCGAAGGTAGCAAAGACGCTAGAAACTCACCAAAACGGAATCAAATCTGAAACAGGCATTACAGAACAAAATGACATTGTTCTACAGCAAACTGAATCAGTGCAGGAAGAACGGTCAGTTATTGAACTGGTTGCAATAACACCGATTATCCCTGAATTTGAGCAGCAATCTGAAGCAGAAGATGACATTGTTGTTTCTAAAGAAATTGCAGCAGTGATGATTATTGAAGAGAGTAAAGATGAAATGGTTAAACAACCTGTTGCTATTATAGCCAAAATTCATCATTCTTATGCGCCGATGACCAAAGCGCCAGCCCCTGAGATGATTGAAAAACCTATTGCTATCAGCGAATGGCAACGGCCTTTTTCTCATTTTGAAGGGAAAGGGGGAGCTGGGGGCCATTCAGCTACTAATGCGGCTACTTCACCAATGGCTAAACCGCAATTCTTTGAATAAACAACATTGTTTAATATCAGCAAAATGGCTCTTTTTAGGGAGCCATTTTTTTTTGCTACTAACCCCACAAAAATACCTACCGTTAATTTTATTCTATCCACATAAGGGTTAGCTTAAACAGTCATTACCATAACCCTGTTCAATTAATTATCATTCGATTTCTTATTTAACCAGGAGAATAACCTATGAAACCGTGGCTTATTTTTGGTGCAGGTAGTGGCGTTGGACGTCATCTCGTGACTGTCGCACTGCAACAAAAACGTCCCGTCATTGCGCTTATCCGCAATTTTCAGCAGGCTACTGAACTGAGTGCTTTAGGTGTCAAAGTGATACAAGGTGATGCCTGTAATGCTGAAGATGTTGAAAAAACGGTACAACATGTAAGTTCAGAAGCAATCGTCTTTTCTACTATTGGTGGAATTGATTCAGATCTCTTTGGCAATATGACTATCATTGATGCTATTGAGAAAACAGGAATAACACGTATGTTACTCGTTACCTCAATAGGTTGTAGCGAAGGCTGGAAAACCCTGTCACCCAGAGCTAAGTCATTGTTTGGCCAATCTGTCAGGCTCAAATCAATGGCAGAAAGCTACCTCCAGACAAGTTCCTTGAATTACACAATTATTCGCCCGGGAGGATTAACCGATAAACCAGGAACAGGCCATTGTCAAAGATATCAGCATGAAATTCATGGTGCAGTTAGTCGCCAAGATGTTGCACATCAACTGGCAACTATGGCAGAAGAAGAATCTTCATATCAGCAGATTTATACCTTAGTTGATCCAGAGCTTAAACCTGATTGGGCTGTTGCGTAGTCGGTAAGAATAACCACGCATTCATGCGTGGTTATTTAATGATGCTATTTGAGTTCACCCATTGTTTTAAGCTTTTTAGACAATTCACGACGCTCTTTAGAAAGATCCGCATTTTTAATTATATGATCATCTATACGGTCTTCATAATCACTTCTCATATTCATAATGATGCTCTGAATATCTTCAATTGACATACCGGGCTTGATGTATTCGCTCAAGTTATCAAGCAATAAAACACGCTTCTGGTTATCGCGTATTTTCTTTTCATTGTCTGCAATTTCGCGCTGTAACTTATTCTTACGACGAAACATATGTACAAACTCCAACACATTGTGGAATGACGGCTTATTTACGTTGTCCATTTTCATACCTTATCTTCAATCTAAACGTACAAATTATCCAATCTGACTACACAATAAGACTAAAACCATTAATAGACAAGTCAGTTTCCGTTATTTATTGATTCTCATTAATTACATAAACCAGTTAACTTCTTGCTAAAGGTTCAGCATATTGACTCAATCGAAAACAATCAGCCAATGCGAATGAATAATAAATCACCAATCTTCCACTGGCAGAAGCACAGTTTTTCCCTATCGCTCATATTCCATCTGTTACTCTACAATTTTTTCAGATTTCAAGTGCACGATTATTAATCACTATTATCTCATACAAAATGAATAAAAAACTATAAAGTTAATTCTATTTATAAATTAAATAATTAAGTTAGATATTAATAAACCAACCAAATAAAGACAATTAATTATATAGAACACAATAAAAACTTGAATAAAATGTTATTATTCCCCCAATATTCCATATATTTTGAACTGTCTTAATACTTTCACTTTTCAATTCCTTGTGAAATAGGATTTTTAGCAAATTATTTTGAAGATAATTTATATTAAATAGGAAAACCATTAGTTTATTAGTTTATTAGTTTATTAGTTTATTAGTTTATTAGTTTATTAGTTTATTAGTTTATTAGTTTATTAGTTTATTAGTTTATTAGTTTATTAGTTTATTAGTTTATTAGTTTATTAGTTTATTAGTTAAACACCTTACAAAAATCACTATATTTATGATATTCATCTTAATAATAAAATAAAAAATTCTTTATTACTGAAACATAATTAAAATTGACGAAAAATATAACGATGATTAGGTTAGTGATGAAAAAAATTCCTTTTTATTTGGATGGTTACGAAATCTCTTTTGGTCATGCACGTAGAACAAGAATTCCAATTATAAAAATAACTCATTCCAAAAATGGGATTTCCATCAAACCATTTTATAGTGTTAATAGAATAAACTTACTTGAAATAATTCAATATGAAACTGGTTTAAATGATCAATATATTGAATCTATTAATGAGCATTTTCAAGAAGTTAATTATCCTTAATAAGGAAAAATATATTATAATTATTATATGCCCTGTTTGCTGGTAAAATTGCCTAAACAATTCATCAGCAAACTAGTAAAAGGTCTTTATAGATTGCCGGTAATAATACCATTGAAATAGCCCCCCTGAAAAATGTACTTATTAGTCAAATCTACCTTGGTGAAGAATAACTTTTATGCTTACTAATTGTAACCTATTGGAGTAATATACATTTTTCTTTTATTTTTTCCGTTATTTTGCTAATAAAGGAGAAGCTTTATCAATAGATTTAGTGATAATTACCGGATGATGTGAAACATCCAGCAGAAATTAACCCTTGGTTTTGGCCTTTAACTGTTAAATAAATTAAATTTGACATATTCACCTCGTTTATTTTTTCAATACTTCGATGGATACTGTGGTAGGCAGGTCAATATTGTCAAGGGTAAATGGTCTTAAAATAGACAATTTTTTATTCCAAGTACCCAAAATGTTAATAATCGGCCTCCAATCGCAAAACAAAAAGCAGGAAAACATGTATATACCCTATGGATTTCAAGATGGATCGCGGCGGCAAGGGAGCGAATCCCCGGGAGCATAGATAACTATGTGACCGGGGTGAGTGAGTGCAGCCAACAAAGAGGCAACTTGAAAGATAACGGGTATACAATATTGATTGCAATTACCAGATTCTCTAAGATAGTAAACAACAATTGTCTCTATTTTATGGCAAAAATGTCGTCCATTCTCTGAAAAAACAAACAATTAACATCATTGGACATTGAACAACCGTGAAAAATAACAGCGAACAACCCACTTTCTACATCCACGACTACGAAACTTTTGGTCAACATCCGGCCTTAGACAGACCGGCTCAATTTGCTGGTGTTCGTACTGATATGGATTTCAATATTATTGAAGAGCCATTAGTTATTTACTGTTCACCTGCTGATGATTATCTGCCACAACCAGAAGCTGTCATGATTACAGGTATTACTCCGCAAATTGCATTAGAAAAAGGGGTCAATGAAGCGGAATTTGCCCGCCAGATTCATAATGTATTCAGTGTACCGAACAGTTGTATCCTCGGTTATAACAATATTCGGTTTGATGATGAAGTCAGCCGTAATATTTTTTACCGCAATTTTTATGATCCGTACGCTTATAGTTGGCAAAAAGGTAATTCCCGTTGGGATTTACTTGATGTATTACGTGCCTGTTATGCCTTGCGCCCCGAAGGTATTGTCTGGCCAAAGAATGAAGATGGTCTACCTAGCTTTAAGCTAGAACATCTGACTAAGGCAAATGGTGTTGAACATTCACATGCTCACGATGCGATGTCCGATGTCTATGCCACAATCGCAATGGCAAAATTACTCAAAGAAGTACAGCCAAGGATGTTTAATTATTTCTTTCAGTTAAGAAATAAGCAGAAAATTAGCGCCCTCATCGATATTCCCCAAATGAAACCGCTAGTTCATGTTTCCGGGATGTTTGGCGCTGCTCGCAGCAATCTCAGTTTGGTTGCACCTCTTGCCTGGCATCCGGTAAATCAGAATGCCGTTATTATGTGCGATTTAGCCGGAGATATTTCACCATTACTGGAATTGGATGCAGATACATTGCGTGAACGTCTATATACCCGCCATGATGAATTACAGCCAGATCAACTACCAGTCCCGATAAAACTGGTTCATATTAATAAGTGCCCAATAGTCGCCCCCGATAATACTTTGCGAACAGAAGACGCTGAGCGTATCGGTTTGGATCGTGATCATTGTGAAAGAAATCTGGCTATTCTGCGAAATAATCCACAAATTAGAGAAAAAGTTGTAGAGCTATTTGCAGAGGCTGAACCTTTCCCTGAATCTGATAATGTTGATGCTAAGCTGTATGATGGTTTTTTTAGTAGTGCCGATAAAGCAGCAATGAATATTATCCGTGAGACATTACCTCAGAATTTACCTGCACTCGATCTGACTTTTCAGGACCCACGTATTAAAACGCTGTTATTCCGCTATAGAGCCAGAAACTACCCTGCTACTCTAACTTACGATGAACAACAACACTGGTTACGTCATCGTCAAGATGTATTAACTCAAGATAAGCTGAGTGAATATTTCTTTATAATTGAACAACTCTTCACTGAATATCAAGGCAACGAAGAAAAATGCCGTCAACTTAAAGCACTCATGGAGTATGCGGCAAAACTGGTCGGATAATTAAACAGACAGTAGGTAAATATAAAACGGCGAGTCATATATACTCGCCTTTCCGACAGGATAACTCTCTCATCAATCTTTACAGATTTAAACTTTCCTAGTGACAACATGACATTGTCACTACTGAGAATATTGACATTAAGATCTTTCACCCCAATTTTTCAACTTGGATGTTTTCCCAATTCCGGGATTGAGAGTGTTAGTGGGATCAGTCATCCGATAAAAAGCCTTAAGTTGAAGTTTAGCCTGATATAGATGACCCACATTATGCTCTGCGGGATATTCCGCTCCTCGTTTATCAAGCAGCTCTATCATTCTTTCTTTCAATGCCTGTACGTCCACCCCTTTTTTCACAATGTAATCCTGATGAAACACGTAGCACATAAAATGCCCGCAATAAAGTTTGTGTACCAATACATCATCAAACTCTGGGGGTAATTGTTCAAACCATTCACGATCATTGCGGCGCAGAGCGATATCAAGTGACAGGATATTCTCTACTTCGTTACTATGCACCGCTTGATAACGGATCGCTGAACCACCGGCGGAAAAACGATGCAAGAACGCTTTAGCACCCTCCTCCGGCGTACAAGCAAAAAAATCCCCTTCCACCCGGCTAAAATATTCTTCCAACCAGCTTCTGGCCTCTTCAACCCCATCACCTGACATTTTTAATATCAAATGGTGCTCAAAACGATTACGATATTCTTTCAAACGTTTAGGCAAGTGGGAGGGAAGTAAACGACTTAACCCCTGCATAATGCGATCGATAAGATTGACAGGTAAAAATGGAATTCGGTTGAAAAGAGCGTCCATTCTCCCTTTCAAAGTAAAATAAGCCGGCATCTTATCCGTGCCAAGCTTATCAATCATGATGAAAGTATCTTTACCGTAAGTTTCCGCAATATCGAAAATATCCCGGTGCATATATTCACCCGCCACCGGTAAATTATGAAAATTTGCTAATATATGGCGACGCAATTCCGTCAATACGCCAGTTTGGTTGGTACCGATATAAAATACTTGAGACAAAGGTTCTGCCGGAAAAGTATCGAGCCGCACAGCAAACACAACCAACTTACCCGCACAACCTGAAGCTTCAAATAAACGACGCTCGTCAGAATTAAAACGAGATGGAGTATCAGCATCTACGTCACGTACTCGTTGGGCATATTCATGATCAGATGCTTTACGCTGACCCTGTTCTACATCCTGATCACTGTAACGCTGTTCTTCCAGACAAGAGAGAATCTCTTCTGGTGTTTCTCCCAAATAGATACCCAGATGATTAATCAATTCTGGCTTACCACACTCATTAACACGTCCATACAATGCCATTTCGGTATAAGCCGGCCCACGATGAACTAAAGAACCTCCTGAGTTATTACAGATGCCCCCAATCACAGAAGCGCCAATACAGGAAGAACCGATAACTGAATGTGGTTCACGTCCCAGCGGCTTGAGCGCCCGTTCAAGTTGCCATAATGTACTGCCAGGTAATGCAACTACCTGATTATACTGTTTTAAAATCTGAATTTTATTCATGCGCAGCGTGCTAATAATGACTATGTCACGATCGTAATCCTTACCATTCGGAGTAGAACCTTCAGTTATACCCGTGTTGGCCGCCTGCATTAAAATGATTTTATCTGCTTCAACGCAGACCTTAAACACACGCCACTGTTCCACCAGCGAGCCGGGAAATACAACGGCTAAAGCATCTCCCTGGCCGGAGCGAAAGCCTTTACGATAACGTTCAGTTTTATGGGGAGCAGTCAGGATATGAGATTTACCGACAATATTGGTCAGGGTAGTAATGAGTTGCTGATTTTGAGAGGTCTTTGCATCATTCATAGTCTCTTCCTTAATATACAATTACCTCTCAGAGCATAGATTGTTTTTCTTCGTTTACCGTTGAAATTTTTCTTATCTGTAAGCGACCTCGCTGTTTTTTTTCTTAAGCTCCTTTTCGTTAACTATTACGGTAAAATTAGCAACATAGTAAAAATAATGGCGCCAAATTCGGCGCCATTATTCTTTTGCTAAATATTAAACCATTTCAGAGTATTGAGGCATCGGCTGACGGAAGCTACGGGTCAGGAATACCATATAAACCAGACCAATTGCTCCCCAAGTTAGCCCCAATTCCATAGAACTTTGCTCCAGATTCATCCATAGTACGCTAACAGTACAAGCACCTATCACAGGTAATATCAAGAAATTAATGGTATCTTTTAATGTACGGTTACGACGTTCACGGATATAGAATTGAGAAATAACTGATAAGTTTACAAAGGTGAACGCTATCAACGCACCAAAGTTAATCAGAGCTGTTGCAGTAACCAGATCAAAGGTAATCGCAGATAACCCTATGGTGCCTACCAACAATACGTTGATTATCGGAGTCCGCCATTTTGGATGAACATAGCCAAATATTTTCTCAGGAAATACACCATCGCGCCCCATAACATAGAGCAAACGGGAAACCCCCGCGTGAGCCGCCATACCAGAAGCCAAAACAGTGACACAAGAGAACACCAAAATAATGGATTGGAACAGAGTACCTGCTACATACAGCATAATTTCTGGCTGAGATTCATCCGGGTTCTTGAACCGAGAAATATCCGGAAAATAGAGCTGCAAGAAATAAGAAACCGCAATGAAGATAACACCACCGATTAATACTGTCAGGAAAATCGCTTTCGGAATCACCTTACCAGCATTCGGAGTCTCTTCGGACAACGAACTAATGCCATCAAACCCTAGAAATGAGAAGCACAAAATCGTCGCCCCAGTAATCATTGGGATCAAATGGGCATCTTCAGAAACAAATGGTTTCGCATTCCATAAAGTTCCTACTCCTTCCCCGTTGTACACACCGTGGATCAGTAAACCCACAAATACGACCATAATGGCCACCTGAACAATAACAATAGCCGTGTTGAGATTAGCAACAACGTTAATGCCACGCAGGTTAAAAGCGGTCATCAGTAATGCAAAACCCACAACGAAGATCCACGGATCTACGCTAGGAAAAATGGCCTGAAGATAAATTTTCGCTAACAAGATATTAATCATCGGCATGAACATATAGTCCAATAGCGATGACCAACCCACCATAAAGCCAACATGCGGACTAATGGATTTTTGTGCATAAGTATATGCAGATCCAGCAGAAGGGAAACGTTTTACCAACTTCCCGTAGCTCACGGCGGTAAACAGAATTGCGATCAAAGCAATAGCGTAGGATGTCGCTACGTGACCGTTAGTCAAACCAGAAACAATACCGAAAGTATCAAAGATAGTCATAGGTTGCAGATAAGCAAGACCCATCATCACTACCTGAACCAAGGTCAGTGTTTTTCTGAGCTGAACGCGATTATTAGCACCAGTCTGGTTGGTACCTAGTGTGATTACAGTATTATGAGTCATGAGCAAAACCTCCCATAACTCCGATTCGTGTTATGACACTACTTAATCGATAGTTACTGGGAAGACTTCGCTTCTGCCTATAGGCAGTAGAATTAGAGGCTGGATTATATGCAGAGCTCAATGCTCCATAGTCATCGATGCAGCAGCATGTGCCAATTGGCACAAGTGCGAAAGGAAATAATTGCTCCATATTAGCGTTCCTCATTACGGCAACCGATTCTCATTGCGGTTGATCGTGGGCCAATTATCTATCCGGCTCAGAGTCCGGCCTCTGGTATAGTAAAAAATAAGTCATAGCAAAAAAAATAACCGACGCATATAAACGCATCAGTTATTCTCTAGTGGGCGAATTCTGCACTTGAAGACCTGAAATAGCAATACTCACCACACTAAAAGTTCATTATTTTTTACCACACTCATTGATGACGCTATGGAATTTGACGGTGTCATATACATTTTTTTAATGTGGCTAAGTTTTAACACAACACAAAACGGATTTCTATTCAGTTTTACAGGTATAAGCAAAAAACAAAAATCCTCCTTGTCAGCGACAAACAAGGAGGATTATAAAATATACCCGTTATCTTTCAAGTTGCCTCTTTGTTGGCTGCACTCGTTCACCCCGGTCACATAGTTACCTATGCCCCCGGGGATTCACTCCCTTGCCGTCGCGATCCATCTTGAAATCCATAGGGTATAGTTAGTTAGAACGTATTATCAAAAGTCGTAATTAATACCAATGTTATAACGACGGCCATCCAATACTATATCATGGGTGTCTTCAGTCACTTGTTTTTCAAACACGTTATATACCCCCCCTACCAAGCGTAAACCTTCAGCCAGATAATAGCTGACACCGATATCCACAAAGGTATAAGACGGTGTTCCTGTCCCCATAGAGGTACGTGATAAATAATTCGAAGTTTTGCCACGGTAGTTAACACGCGCCCAAGTTTGCATTTCTGGTAAAACCTGCCAGTTTAAGGTTGCATTCACCATATGTTTAGGCATCTTATTCAAAGGCTTCCCTTTGAAGTTACCGCTCTTTTGCTCAGAATCAGTATACGTATAGTTTGCAGCCAATACCCAGTTATCAACAATATCCCAGTTCATCGTCGCTTCTACACCACGCATATTGGCTTTATCAATGTTCACACGGTCACTGATAAATTTATAAGCAGTGCCATCAATAACACATTTGCCCTGAGATTTACCACTTGGATCGGTACAACGACGTAATTCAGTAATTTTATCTTTAAATTCAGTGTTGAATATTGTTAAACCGACATTAAAGTTATCCCGATTGTTCCAGATAACACCAATTTCCTGATTGAAGCTCTTCTCCGGTTTCAAATCCGGATTACCGACGATAATCGCTGGATCACCACCGCCACCCGTAATCTGCCCCCAATTAGATGCTGCCTGACGTAATTCTGGTGAACGATATCCTGTAGAAACGCCTCCTTTAATCGTCCATTGCTCATCAACATGCCATACACCGTACAAACGTGGAGTCCAATGGTCACCGAAGTTTTCGTCTTTATCCATGCGGATACCACCGGTCAGAGCAAAGTCATTGGTCATTTGCCATTCATCTTCAGCAAATAACGCCCAACTCCAACGGTTCAGCTTATTGATATTTTTAGCAGAAGCTAATTGATTCCCTTCATCGCGTAAATCTTCATAACGATACTGACCACCTATACTCAATGAATGATCATCCAACATAAACACTGTATGAGTATTGAACAGATTATCGTAATATTTCATATCACGACCAGGATTACGTGATTCATCACGCTGGAAGTACGTTGTCGACGTTCCAAAATCGTAAACGCCATTATGGGTGATAGAGTAATTATTTCTTTTATATCGACTTTGACTATTACCTGGAGATCGCCAACTACTTGTCTTTGTTTTCCCTACAGTAGAATCACGATCTTGCTCATAACGTCCCGCTTCAAAATCAAAAGTATTCTGCTCATCGGGAGTGAAAGAGAAAGTGGCTGAACCATTACGCATTTCCTGTTTGTTAAACCCACCGATAAATTTATCTTCATTACGGTGAGAATACAGGCCGCTCACTTTCAGCCCTAATAATCCATCAATAATTGGACCTGACGTATACACACTACTCTGATGACTATTACCTGATTTAGAACGCTCCTGCAAAGTGCCATCAGCGCGGAAGCTGGTTTTCCACTCTTTCTGTGCCTTACGGGTAATGATGTTAATCACCCCTCCCATCGCATCAGAACCATAAAGAGAAGACATAGGACCACGAACAACCTCGATACGTTCTATCGCGGCCAATGGCGGCAACCACCCCTGTTCAATCCCAGAATTATCACGGTTTGGACGAGTACCACGGGTATCAACACGCTTACCATCAACCAGAATCATTGTATATTGAGACGCCATACCGCGAATACTGATATCACTGCTGCTAGCACCACCTGTAACAACGACACCTGGCACATCTTTCAGTGCATCAGTCACATCACGATAAGCCTTAGTTTCCAATTGTTCACGGCTCACCACAGAAATAGACGCTGGCGCATCTTCAATTTTCTGTTGAAAACCAGCTGCCGTAGTGACAAGAATAGTGTCATTACTGCTACTAGCCGCAAAAACTGGGCCAGATGAGATTGCAGCAATAATACCTAACGCGATTTTTCTTTTATTAAAAACACCCATTCCCGATTCTCCAAGAGATATAATTACACTTTATTTATCTATAAAAATGGATAATCAACATGTGCTCAAATAACGAGGATAAAATATTTACCTCTGTGTGGTTTTATTAGTTTGCTTACATCTTATTACCATAAGACATAAGACAATATTTTTTATTAATTACAACAATCCATCTTATTAACTTATTCCATTTACTATTCTTCGCAGTAAAGAATGAATCTCAGCATTAACCAGACAAAAACTGTAGCTTTCAAATATGGCTTAGCTTTTAAATCCATAGGGTATATACCCGTCATCTTTCAAGCTGCCTCTTTGTTGGCTGCACTCACTCACCCCGGTCTCATAGTTATCTATGCTCCCGGGGATTCGTTCCCTTGCCGTCGCGATGCAACTTGAAATCCATAGGGTATATACGACAATGCACATTCTGATTTTTGTACGCATTCTGCGCCTACACTTTATTAAAAATATATATTAAACAATAAGTTAAAATGAATTTTCTCTCACTAGCTTTGAAACTAATCCATCAACTAATACCTGAGGAATACCCTGAGAACAACGTTCAATTCTGCCTTTGACACCATAAACCTGTGCCAGACTATCTGGCGTAATAACCTGCTCAGGAGTTCCCTCGGCAATTAAATGCCCTTTTTGCAACATTAATACATGGTCACCATGACGCAAAGCGATATTAATATCATGCACAACGACCACAGTAATAATATTCCGCTGATAAGTTTCTTGTGCCACCAACGCCATTACGTGATATTGATAATTTAAATCCAGCGCACTAAGTGGTTCATCTAATAATAATAATGCTGGTTTACGAATTAACGACTGTGCTAATCCGACTAATTGTTTTTGACCGCCAGATAACTGATCTAAATAACATAACGCCAGATGCTCAATCCCCAACTGACGTAACAGCAACATCACTTCTTCTTCGCTGGTTTCAGAATAACGCCCTCCGGATGCCCGTTGAGCAACGATAATTGACTCCAGTACATGCAAATGAACACCAGCAGGTAAGCTTTGTGGTAAATAAACCACATTTTCCGATCGCTGGACAAAACTCATCTTCATCAAATCTTGACCATCAAGCCAAAGCTGGCCTCTTGCACGATTTAAACCAGCCAAAGAACGCAAAAGTGTTGATTTACCGCTACCATTTGGCCCCAACAATACTGTAATTTTCCCACGAGGCAACGGAGCAACATTCAGATTTTCAATAACAGAATGTTTCGGATAACCTGCAAAAAAATTGTTAATGGTTAATCCCGGATTCATATATTCGCCCTATGACGTAAGATTATGCTAAGGAAGAATGGAACCCCAACTAACGCAGTAACGATCCCAACAGGAATAACGACACCCGGGATCAAGTTTTTCGAGGCGATGGACGCCATAGACAGCACCAGTGCACCAATCAAGGCACTGGCTGGCAAATAGAAACGATGATCTTCACCAAACATCATGCGGGCAATATGTGGCGCAATTAAACCGATAAAGGCAATTGGCCCAACAAAGGCAACTGCTAAAGCAGCAAGAATACTGATACGCAATAATGTCCCCAGGCGCAGACGACGAACATCAATACCAAAACTGATTGCACGATCTTCACCCAAGCGCAGCGCTGTCAGCTTCCAAGAATTCATCATTGAAATAGGAAAAACGGCGGCAAACACCAACAACATAACACCCAGTTTTATCCAGGTTGCTCTGGCAAGGCTACCCATTGTCCAAAGTACCAGCCCCTGAAGGGTATCTTCCGTTGCAATAAACTGCATCATGGAAACCAATGCTTCAAAGGTAAAAACTAATGCAATGCCAAATAATACGACCCCAGACGTAGCAACTCGTGTCCAACGAGTAATCGTATCCAGCACCAATGCTGCCAACAAGGCGAAAATGAAAGCATTCGCAGAAATGAACCATTGATCAGGCACGCCTGGAATACCAATACCAGACACAATCGCCAACGCAGCACCAAATGCAGCCGCCTGGGCAACCCCTAAAGTAGAGGGACTGGCTAATGGGTTATTTAAGATCGTCTGCATTTCCGCGCCAGCCAACCCAAGGGACAGGCCAATCACTACCGCCATCAGGGCATAGGGTAAACGGATATCCCAAACAATTACCCGTGTACCCGCATCCACACTCTCTGGCGATACTAAAGTCTGCCAGAGAGATGACAAAGATAAACCTGATGGACCTATCGTAAAATCTAATACCAGTGAAACACCAATAATCAGCACGATGAAGACCATCATCACAATACGGCGGCGTAAAATATATTGGTAATGGGCTTTTACACTGCTGTCATCTAATTGTTGTTTCACCATTGGCATCGGCTCGGTAGTGGCACTCATTATTCCCGTTACCTGACTTACTGATTATTTTTCACTGATCCAATAAACCCCTGATGGATCAACTGCCAGGAATTTACTGTGTAATTCATTCAGTGTCTTCTGCGGATCTAAATCTGTAAATTTCTCAGGATAGAACCATTTAGCAAATACCTGAGTCGCTACCATATTATATGGAGAATTGTAGTAGTTATGCCAAATCGCATAGTTTCTGCCCTCTTTGACCGCAGTCAACGAGCTGATACCTTTACGTTCAGTCATTTGTTTCAGACTGACTTTTGCTAGTTCAGGCGTAGATTGCGCTCCCAGTTTTACACCAGGTTCATTACTGTCTGGCGCTTTTGCCCCACTAGCAATGTAAATATAAGGGTCAACTGCAATAATTTTTTCGAGGTTCATATTACCAAGTGCGCCTGGCAGAACACCTTTAGCAATGTTTTTACCACCAGCCAAATCGATAAAATTACCCATATTGCCATTACCGGCAGTCGCACAGCAGTCTTCAAAAGCACCCGCTCTCAAGTCGATAAATACTGTTGGTTTTTTCTCTTCCGAGATTTTATTGGTGATATCAGTCACCAGTTTTACATTTTTCTCGTAAAAATCGGCATATTCTGTCGCTTGTTTTTCACGATTTAGTACTTTACCTAGCATACGAATGCTCGGCAGCGTATTCTTTAACGGCTCAGTACGAAAATCAACAAATACAACCGGAACACCTGCCTTTTCAAGTTGGGCGACCAGTTCGCTGTTTTTACCAGGACCATGACCAGACAAGCCAAAAATGGCGATATCCGGATTGAGGGTTAACACTTTTTCAGAGCTGACACTATCAGCACTGGTGTTACCAATCAAAGGAACCTTATCAATCTCAGGGAATTTAGCTTTATAGACGGCGTAAGACTGTGGGTCCAGTTTGCGGAAATCACCTTGCCAACCCGCAATACGGGCCAGTGGTTTATCACCTTCAAGTAAAGCGATAGCGTGGAACAAACGGCCTTCGCCCAACAAAATACGATTTACATTCTCAGGAACTTCAACAGTACGACCAACTATATCGGTGACCGTTTCAGCCCATGATG
The DNA here is from genome assembly GCF_963878365.1 of Photorhabdus sp. HUG-39. Taxonomy (NCBI): domain Bacteria; kingdom Pseudomonadati; phylum Pseudomonadota; class Gammaproteobacteria; order Enterobacterales; family Morganellaceae; genus Photorhabdus; species Photorhabdus sp. HUG-39. The sequence continues at coordinate 39,454 of NZ_CAWNWY010000011.1, forward strand.
CGAAGCTTGCCATGACTGCCGAACCCGCTAACAGGCCGACACTGATACTCTTTGCTATGGATCGCGACATAAATTTCATTTTGTTAGCCCTTTCATATTAATAATTATGGTACTAACAATAGGACAAATGAGAATACTTATCAATATGATCTACACAAATTTTGGTAAATTACGTGATTAATTGCATGAATTAACACTATGAAAAATAAAAAATACCTATTTGATCACAAAATGAGTGTATTCTTTTAATTTCTTATCAAAAACGGCTTATCTACTCAAATAAATAAAACATTAAGATAATAATAAATTAATCGTGAATCGAATTAAAAAAACCATAAAACCAAGCCGGTAGGAATTTTTTCAAAGATTCCTACCGACCTGTTAATCACGATTTAACGTATTTACATTCACTGATTCGTGATATCAGGAAATTTCATCTCGCTATATTTGATAAAGTGAGTTTTCCTAACTAATTTGTAACCAAACCAAATCAACAGGAATAGTGGAATACCAATATAAGTTGCAGTTACACCATACCAGTCAATTTTATCTTGTAGAAATGCCTGATAATTCTGTCCTAACGTGATGGTTAGACACAAAACAAACGCAAAGATTGGACCAACCGGGAAAAATCCTGAACGATAAGGTAATTTACTTAAATCCAACCCCTGAGCTACATAACCACGGCGGAAACGATAATGGCTAATAGCAATCCCCAACCATGCAATAAAACCGGTCATCCCAGAAGTATTCAACAACCACAGATAGACGGTCTGGTTACCGTACATTGAACTGAGGAAACACAACGCAGCAACCACTGTCGTTGCATACAAGGCATTACGCGGTACACCACCTTTGGATAATTTGCCAAAAATCCTCGGTGCTTTACCCTCTTTTGCCAATGTGAACAACATACGAGTCGATGCATACATACCTGAATTACCCGCAGACAGCACAGCCGTCAAAATAACCGCATTCATCATAGCTGCGGCGGATAACAAACCAGCGTTTTCAAATACCAACGTAAACGGACTAACACTAATATCACCGACCTCATTACGCAGTAGGCTTGGATCAGTATAAGGAATAATCAAACTGATAATCAGGATCGCAAAAACATAGAATAGCAGAATACGCCAAAATACCTTACGTACAGCACTGGGAACATTTTTTGCCGGATCTTTTGACTCACCCGCCGCAATGCCAATTAGCTCAGTTCCCTGGAAAGAAAACCCAACTATCATTGCTACGCCAATCATGGCAGAGAAACCACCGGCAAAAGGTGCATCACCAATAGTCCAGTTATGCCATCCAGCACCTTCTGCCCCTTTCATGATGCCGGCTATCATCAGTAATCCGACCACAATAAAAACAATAACCGTGCTGACTTTAATTAAAGAGAACCAGTATTCAGCTTCACCAAATCCTTTCACTGAAATAAAATTCAGTAGGAAAATCAGCGCGAGGAATAACGCACTCCAGATCCAACCCGGCATATCCGGCAGCCAATAACCCATAACCAATTGGGCAGCAACCAAATCCACCGCGATAGTCACCGCCCAGTTGTACCAGTAGTTCCAACCCAGAGCGAAACCAAACCCTTCTTCAACATATTTGGAACCGTAAGTTGAGAAAGAACCGGAAACGGGCATATAAGCGGCCAGTTCACCCAAACTGGTCATCAGGAAATAAACCATCAAGCCAATTAATGCATAGGAAAGTAATGCTCCGCCAGGCCCTGCTTGTGAAACTGTCGCACCTGAAGCCACGAATAACCCAGTGCCTATTGATCCGCCAACGGCAATCATCGCCAGATGCCGAGCTTTCAATTCACGTCGCAAATGTTGCGTTGCTGGTTTCAGGGAAACACTTTTTTGTTGTTGAGACATTCTGTTCCTGTTAGCTGCAAATAAATCTGATGGCGGATTGTAACAAATCCTCACTATCAAAATAGCGAGGAAGCACTGTTATAAGATACCTTCATAATTTAGAGAAAATTATAAGTAATACAGCTAATTTTGGATTTTAAACAAAACGTAAAATTTACCGGCAGTAACTGAGCAATTTTTGCAGTGCGATAGACATATGCTTTTGCCGATGATGAATCAGGTACAATGTTCTGAAAAGTCTTAATTCTGGCACTTTTAACTCCAGTAAAGTACGATTTTGCAATTGCTCTGCAACGACTCGTCTGGACAAGCAACTGATGCCCATACCAAATTTGACCGCATGTTTTATCGCTTCAGAATTTCCCAATTCCATCAAAATCTTGAACCCAGGTAAATGGGCAAACAACAGATGATCCAGCACTTCTCTTGTACCCGATCCCCTCTCCCTTAATATCCATAATGCCTTAACTAAATCATCCAATTTTAGATCCTGTTTAGCTAGCGGATTTTCAGGAGAAGAAAAAATAACCAACTCATCCTCCATCCATAGTTGAGTTATCAATTCAGGACTATGACAGGAACCTTCTATCAAACCAAGATCAACACGGAATTCCAGCACAGAATTGATGACATCCTGCGTATTACTGATATTTAACTCTAGCGGCGTATCAGGAAAATCCTGACGATAATTTGCCAGCATTTCCGGCAACATATAATTACCAATGGTGCTACTGGCAGCGATACGTAGCGCTCCTAACTCCTGTTTGAATAACTGCTGAATTTCCCCTGCTTGCTCTAGCAATGCCAACGCCTTGGGATAGAGTAGACGACCATGTTCATTCGTCACCAATCGCTTTCCTACCCGATCAAAAAGCTGTACGCCAAGTTGGCTTTCCAGATCCGTTAATGAGGCACTCACTGCGGACTGAGATAGTGCCAATTGCTGAGAGGCTTGCGTCGTTGAACCGCTTTTCAATACCTCAGTAAAAACTTCCAACTGCCTCAATGTGATGTGCATATTGCCCCGCAAAATATGGTGTCAGTCAAAATTAGCTTGTTTTAATTTTATACGGCAATAGACAACTTAACAAAAATCCACTTTCTTACCAATTTTTTCGATTATATATAAAAATATTATCAATTTTACTGATAAATTAGTCTGCTATATGCTTATGTTTAAAACATATAAGCAAAGTGAGAAACATCTATGTCTGACATTCGTGCCAAAAAATTCAGCAAACAATCATCTATTCCCGGTATGAAATTAATATTTGGGTTAATATTAGCGGCAACACTTACTGCAATTTCAATATATGCTGGCAATATTCCGTGGTTTATTAATATGGGACTGGGCACATTAACACTGGCGATCCTTGCAGGGATCATTGCCGGTAATACTGTTTATCCTTTACTCAAACCTTATTGTGATGAAGGTATTCATTTCTCAAAACATTATCTTCTGCGGGCAGGTATTATTCTTTATGGCTTCCGTTTGACATTTCAACAAATTGCCGATGTTGGCATTACCGGCCTTCTGATTGATGCTGCTATGTTGTCTTCCACTTTCTTTATTGCAATGTGGCTAGGCAAATCACTCTTTGGATTAGACCAGCAAACGGTGATACTAATTGGTGCCGGCAGCAGTATCTGCGGCGCAGCAGCTATTATGGCAACAGAGCCAGTAGTGAATGCCCCTGCCAGTAAAGTTGCTGTTGCGGTATCGACAATTGTCATCTTTGGCACTATCGCTATTTTCATTTATCCGTGGTTTTATCAACTCAATGAGCTTTATCAGTGGTTACCACTTACTCAGGAAACTTTCGGCATCTTTACTGGTTCCACCCTTCACGAAGTTGCTCAAGTTGTTGCTGTTGGGCATGCTATTAGCGATCAAACGGAAAACGCAGCCGTTATCAGTAAAATGATCAGGGTTATGATGTTGGCGCCATTCCTGTTGTTATTATCCCGTTACATTAGCCGTGCCCACACTAAAAATGGCAGAAACCATCAGGAGAAAACACCAATGACTATCCCCTGGTTTGCGGTGATTTTTATTGCAATAGCAGGTCTTAACTCTTTCAATTTACTACCTGCTGCAATAATTAATTCTCTGATTAATATTGATACTATTATGCTTACTATGGCAATGGGGGCACTGGGTTTAACTACTCATGTAAGTGCCATCCGTCAGGCCGGATTTAAACCCATTTTATTGGCTCTAATTTTGTTTGTATGGCTGATGGCGGGTGGTCTTTTGATCAATCTTGGCATTCAACATCTGTTTGGCTGATCAGAATCCACCCGGAGAAATTTTATTTCAACAGCATATACCTTATGGATTTCAAGATGCATCGCGACGGCAAGGGAGAGAATCCCCGGGAGCATAGCTAACGATGTGACCGGGGTGAGCGAGTGCAGCCAACAAAGAGGCAACTTGAAAGATAACGGGTATATAACCTTTCCGTTCTTAAGGTTCATAGAGTGATTGAACAATGCCATAATGACGTAAAGTAAGAAGGAGAAAAATATGAAATTTGTTGGAGCACATGTCAGCGCTGCCGGTGGAGTTGATCAAGCAGTTATCCGGGCGCACGAACTAAAAGCGACCGCCTTTGCCCTATTTACAAAAAATCAGCGCCAGTGGCATGCTCCACCTTTAGCCGCTGACGTTATCGATAAATTTAAAGAAAATTGTGAACGTTATGGATATGGTAGCCGACAAATTCTCCCTCACGACAGTTATCTGATTAATCTTGGTCACCCAGAAATTGAAGCACTGGAAAAATCCCGACTGGCTTTTATTGATGAGATGCAACGTTGCGAACAATTAGGGATCGATTTATTGAATTTCCATCCTGGCAGCCATCTCAATAAAATAGATGTGGATAAATGCCTGGCGCGTATTGCGGAATCTATCAATATTGCTCTCAATAAAACCCAGGGAGTCATTGCTGTTATCGAAAATACGGCAGGTCAAGGCACTAATCTGGGTTTCAAATTTGAACATCTGGCAGCAATTATTGATGGAGTTGAAGATAAAAACCGAGTGGGTGTCTGTATTGATACCTGTCACGCCTTTGCTGCTGGCTACGATTTACGTACAAACGATGCTTGTAAACAAACTTTTCAACAGCTTGAAAAAATTGTTGGCTTTCAATATTTATGCGGAATGCATTTAAATGATGCCAAAAGTGAATTCGCCAGCCGTGTTGACCGACATCATAGCCTTGGAGAAGGAAATATTGGTAAAACACCTTTCAGTTATATTATGAAAGATGCTCGTTTTGATGGTATTCCACTCATCCTTGAAACAATAAACCCAGATATTTGGCCACAAGAAATTGCCTGGCTGAAATTACAACAAAATTAATTATTCTTTAATTAAAGCATTATCTAACGGGTATCAGTTCAACTTTAGCCATCATGGCAGCTAATTCAGTACGATTGCTGATACCAACATTAGGCTGGCTAACGGCAAGTGCAGATACAGCGGTCGCCAATCGCAACGTATGTTCACTGGATTCCCGCATCAGCAAACCATAAACCAAGCCACCAACCATTGAATCACCAGCCCCAACAGTGCTGACGACTTTACAATGTGGTGGTTTCGCCAACCATGCTCCAGACGCATTAACCCATAATGCTCCCTGCTCACCCAATGATATGACAACATGAGCAATTCCCTGATCCCTAAGTTGATGTGCCGCTATGATGATATCGGATAATTCAGGTAACAGACGCCCCGCCCATACTTCAAGCTCATGGCGATTCGGCTTCACTAACCAAGGGGATGCTTTTAACCCTGCAACCAATGCTTCACGGCTGCTGTCAAAAATAATGCAAGGACAAAGTTGACGTAGACAGGTCATCCAGTCGGTAAACGATTCAGCAGAGACACCAACCGGTAAGCTACCACTCACAACAACCATATCAAACTGTCCAAGCCATGAAAGCGAATCATTAACAAATCCCGACCATTCAGCTTCACCGACATAAAAACCAGTGAAGTTAAAATCTGTCACTTCACCGCTTTCTTCTGTTAATTTGACATTAATCCGTGTTCTGCCTGGTACTAAATGAAAACGATTTACCATACCATTTTCATTGAAGAATTGTTGAAATCCTTCCTGATTTTCCTTACCCAAAAAACCACTCACCGTGACATCAATACCTAAGTCACGCAAAACCTTAGCAACATTATTGCCTTTCCCAGCAGCATGTAGTCCAGCGGCTTGCACTCGGTTGATCGCCCCTTTGACGATTTCCGGGCACAATCCTACCAAATCATAAGCAGGGTTTAGGGTGATAGTGGCAACTCTACGGCTCATATTTACCCGATGTCTCCTAAATAGATATACCCGTTATCTTTCAAGTTGCCTCTTTGTTGGCTTCGCTCACTCACCCCGGTCACATAGTTAGCTATGCTCCCGGGGATTCGCTCCCTTGCCGTCGCGATGCATCTTGAAATCCATAGGGTATAGTCATCATCATTACTACGCATTTTCAGTTCTATTTATATCACTTTATATCACTAAAATTGAATCGTTTCAGTTAAATTCCGTACTTTATTGATCGTTATTGATCGTTGTCTTAAATTGATTTCCAGATAAGAATAGCATTGAATTTTTCTCAAAAAGAATTGCTAATTTATTGAAATTTAGATGAAAGGAATAAACCAAATGTCTGTCATTGTGGGTGTTGGCGTAGTTATTGTGAACGAATATGGTCAAGTATTACTCGGAAAACGTAGCAGTAAACATGCTCCATACTGGTCAATCTTTGGTGGTCATGTTGATGACGGAGAAACTTTTGAGCAATGTGCAATCCGTGAAATTGAAGAAGAAACGGGTCTGACGATTAAATCACCAAAGGTCTACGGTATTTGTAATAACCTTCAAACTTACCAACAAGAAGGAAAACATACTATTTCAGTATGTTTACTGGCAAAACATCCAGGTGGTGAACCAAAATTGATGGAACCAGAAAAATGTGAACAGTTTATGTGGGGCGATCCCGATAATCTTCCTGAACCTCATTTTGAAGCTAGCCGGAATGCAATAAAAATGTGGCAAGAAAATAAATTTTATTTTACCGAATGAACTAACTTATGTTAGTTCAATTTCAAATAATCCTTTATGACATCTATTTACACTCTATAGACAAAAATGTATCTTTAAGCTAGTACAAAGAAACAATATGCCAGCAGGAGTTAATATGTCCATCGAGACACCCCAGAGTTTAAAGCGCCCTCCCATACTGGGTGGTGCAATGATAATTGCCGGAACTGCTGTCGGTGCAGGAATGTTCTCTACTCCTGTGGCAACTTCCGGTGTCTGGTTTACTGGCTCCATTATTCTGCTGGTTTACACATGGGTGTGTATGTATTTTTCCGGCTTGATGATACTAGAAACCAACCTGAACTACCCATCAGGTGCAAGCTTCCATACCATGACTAAAGATTTACTCGGTAAAGGATGGAATGCAATCAATGGCATCTCTATTGCATTCGTACTTTATATATTAACCTACGCCTACATTTCAGCGGGTGGCTCAATTATTGCCCATAATTTTAAAAATATTATTTCGATATCACAGGCAAATGCTGGCTTTATTTTCGCGTTTATCGTTGCATTTATTGTCTGGTTATCGACTCAAGCTGTCGATCGTTTGAGCACAATTTTGATCGGCGGTATGGTTATTACTTTTTTTATGTCCGTTGGTGGCATGTTTACCGAAGTGAAATATGTCATTCTGTTTAATCAGACGGATGCTATATCAAATGACACGACAACAAGTTATATATCTTACGCTTTAGCCGCTCTGCCCTATTTACTCGTTTCATTCGGATATCACGGTAACATCCCAAGTTTAGTAAAATATTATCATAAAGATAGAAAAGCCGTTATTCGCAGCCTGTTATTAGGCACATTAATCGCATTAGCTATTTATATCCTGTGGCAATATGTCATTCAGGGAAATATTCCCCGCGAAGCATTCAAACAGATTATTGCTGATGGCGGGAATATCGGTGATTTATTAAAACACATGGATAATACAACAAACAGCAAAACCGTTCACCAGCTTCTAAATGCCTTCTCTTATATGGCATTAGCAAGTTCATTTCTTGGTGTCTCCTTAGGGCTATTTGATTACATAGCCGATTTTTTCGGTTTTAAAGATAACAGCCCCGGCCGGTTAAAATCTGCATTAGTGACATTTATTCCACCAACAGCGCTAGCTTTACTGTTCCCCAATGGTTTTCTATATGCCATTGGTTTTGCTGGATTCGCTGCAACCATCTGGGCTGTCATTATTCCAGCACTCATGGCCCGGGCAAGTCGCCAGCGCTTTCCTGAAGCCAGTTACCGAGCGCCAGGAGGGAAATTCCTCATTGGGTTCGTCATTCTGTTTGGTTTGATAAATGCTATAGCTCATATTTTGTCCTCTCTTGATTTATTACCTGTGTATCGTTGATATATAAAACATTCTTACTACAACCCCAATGTAAAAAAACAGTGGGGTTTTTTAATCCCTACTTGCCTAATGTCTTGACTGCGAGTAATTTTGTCGCCGATTATTCTCTTGTGGTTTTATGGAAGGTTACATATGGCTAAAGCCAATGAAATTAAACGCGGTAGCGCCGTCAGTTATAATGGTAAGTTACTGCTGGTTAAAGATATTGATATTCAAGCACCAAGCGCCCGGGGAGCTAGCACATTATATAAAATGCGCTTTACTGATATCCGCACCGGTCAAAAAGTGGAAGAACGTTTCAAAGGCGATGATATCCTTGATACGATCAACCTAACTCGTCGTAGCGTTAACTTTTCCTACATTGATGGCGATGAATATGTTTTCATGGATGATGAAGATTTCACACCTTATCACTTTAAAAAGGAACAAATCGAAGAAGAGTTGTTATTTATTCCTGAAGGTGGCCTGCCTGGTATGCAAGTTCTGACAATAGAGGGGCAAGTCATTGCCCTTGAGCTACCACAAACAGTCGATATGGTTATTGAAGAAACAGCCCCTGGAATTAAAGGCGCTTCAGCCAGTGCACGAACAAAACCAGCCAAAATGAGCACCGGACTTACCGTGCAAGTACCTGAATATATCAGTAGCGGGGAAAAAATCCGTATTCATATTGCAGAACGCCGTTATATGGGGCGTTGCGATTAATAATATTAGCTAATTCTGAGTTACCCGGTATAAAACAGGGTAACTCACTTTTTATTTTATTCCATTCATTAAATTAGTCAGCTACTTTCCATTAACATTTGGGCATAATTTAAATTCCAAAATAAAATATAATATAAATCTGTCACTCATTCATTTTAGCAATGGCAGATAAAATCCCGACTCATCTTCAATTAAACATTGAATAAATAACATGTAAAACTTTTCTTAACATCAATTATAGAAAATTGTAACAACGCCAATTTTCTCTTTTCCTTTTATCCATTTAATCTCTGTTATCCCCATTTGGTGTGGTAAATAAAAATAAATATCATTTTGCAAATCGAGCTTTTGTCGTTGGGTAATCTTATGTCCTTTTCGCCAACAAGTGGTGTCAGCCCAGTTATCACGCCAATCAAAACGACACGGTGATTCAACGATCGCACCAGAAAAGCGAATAACCCCTGTATTTGATGTTGTTTCTGGTTCACTATTGACAAGACCAGAAATCATTAGGAAAAAACAACCCATTATAACCCGAAACATAGACATAAAGCCCCCTCCATAAAACAGCATCATTCGCTGCGATTTCCAAAAATGAAATCAATCTAGAAATCGGAAAAATTTCTGAGTCTATGTATTGGTAACGGCTATTTTCATTGTTTATTTATGATTTTTAGCGATTAAAACTGATTAAGATATTTATATCTTACAATATTAGAATTATCAGAAGTAATTTTCAATAAATTAAGAATTTACAACCTTAAACACCCCAACATCACTCAATAAAATCCATGGAATTGAACAGGAATAGTTACCAAAGTAGATAAACAACAACAAATTAACTTATGATTAAGAACTGTGACATTATTACTCAATATTTGTTATATTAACCTACATAATTGTAAGTTTAGTTACCATTTATCTTATTTTTAACAAATAGGTCTCCCATGACACGCAGTCACCCATTTGCCATATTTATACTGAACCTGTTAGGTATCACTTTATTTCTCTCCTGGTATTTACCAGAGCATCATGGTTTCTGGCTCAAGATCGACTCTGCAATCTTCTACTTCTTTAATGAGAAATTAATATCAGGCTCAACATTCACAGAATTTGTAGCATTTGTGAATATCAGGGCCTTCGATGTCATTTCACTTTTATGTATGGGATTGCTGTATTACAACACTTTTCGTAAACAGAATTACGATGGCAAACGCAGATTATTCATGATTGGTTTGGTCATGATAATAAGCGCAATTATACTTAACCAAATCGGTCATCTACTCCCTGTTGTCCGTCCAAGCCCAACATTAACCTTCGATCATATCAATCGTATTAGCGAAATGACCAATCTGGTAACAAAAGATGCATCAGGCGATAGCTTTCCAGGTGATCACGGATTAATGCTCCTGATTTTCAGCTGCTTTATTCTTCGATATATCTCAGGCAGAGCATTCTGTATTGCATTACTCATTATGGTAATATTTGCGTTACCTCGCATCATGGCAGGAGCTCACTGGTTTACTGATATTGCAGTCGGTTCTTTATCTCTGGTGCTAATTGGAACAAGTTGGCTATTATTAACACCATTAAGTGACATAATGATTAACTGGTTGGATAAGAATCTACCGCAAATTGGTCGCCCAACTTAAGATCTTTCCCATAAACTCTATTTTACTGAATCATATCGGGAAGGTATTTAACCTTCCTAATAGTTCATAAAACCCACATAAATTAGCAACACTCCTGATCTCTCCCCTTTAGAAATCTAATTTTTTGTAAATTATGTCATTAAATACTCGCCTTTTCCTGATTGTTTCTGTACTCTCGATCTGGATAACATTTATTGTAAATATCGTTATAAAACGTGGCATCAGACGCGTTTTTTCACCAAGCGCGTTGTTTACTCATTGTTTTTTCTAACACCAGGCTTTGAAGCGTTTGATATTTTTCAATAATAGCGACCAACTAAGGTAAGGATAGCAAGGGAAAACAAAAATAATGGTCAAGTCTCAACCGGCACTGAGATACATTACGCGGCTGATACCCGCGCTGTTCGTAGCGATCACCTTATCCGCGTGCAGCTCACCAGATTCATCAAGGTTTCGTAACACACAAACTGATACGCATGCAGTAAATGGTAAGAACGGCTTCTTACTTCAAGCGTCTCAGGATGAATTCGAAGCACTCGTTCGTAATCTGGACATAAAATCCAAAATTCTTAGCCAATACAATGGCTGGAAAGGAGTTGCCTATCGACTCGGTGGCAATACTAAACGCGGTATAGATTGTTCTGCCTTTGTTCAACGTACTTTCCGTGACCAGTTTGGCATGGAACTACCACGTTCAACATTTGAACAACAAAATATTGGCAAAAAAATCGACCGTTCAAGATTACGCCCTGGCGATTTAGTTTTATTTAAGACAGGTGCCCGTACCAGGCATATTGGCATCTATGTTGGCAATGACCAATTTGTTCATGCCTCTACTAGCAATGGTGTAATCGTTTCCAGGTTAAGCAGTACATACTGGAGCAAACGTTATTATGGTGGTCGCCGGGTCATCAGCAATAATATGGCACCTAACGGCTAAAAATTTTTCCCTTGCCCGCAAAAAAGTGCTCCCATTAAAGGAAGCGCTTTTCGCGTTTATACCCGTTATCTTTCAAGTTGCCTCTTTGTTGACTGCACTCACTCACCCCGGTCACATCGTTCGCCATGCTCCCGGGGATTCGCTCCCTTGCCGTCGCGATGCATCCTGAAATCCATTGGGTATATATCAAAATGGATAAAGCGCTGTTATCTTTTCAGCAATGGCTGCGCCAAGTGTCTTCAAACGACACATAACCGCACTTTCGTCTTCACTATTAATAAATAAGCACGGCTGACCTTCCAACTCAATCACAGTGCTTCCAATTTGCATATCAGCAAGTGATTGCTGTAATTTTTGCATAATATTCCACGCAGCCCCGTCTTCGTGGCTGAGTAACTTCAACCCCATCAGGCTGCTTTCTGCATTCACTTCATCAACCGGAAGCGGCTCAACTTTGATACCCACAAAACCGGGTGACCACTTGTAACTTTGCGGCAGCCGATGTACTACCGAAAGCTGAATATTATTCACGAATCATTCCTACCTGAAAGAACATAGATACAAAAGTTAAAGTTAGCGGCTATCTTCAGGTGTTCTACTCGCCAAAACCGAATAACTAACCCCCAAAAAAGGTAAACGAAAAGTTAAATTTGTGTTTATAGTATTACATTAATTCCAAATTTCACCTTAGAAAAAGTGAGATCAATCTCTCATTTCTCATATATTTATACTTTTTTTAAAGAAAACTCAACTAATTTTTATGCAAAAACCCAACTTTATGTTTAATGATTGTTTACATATTTTATTTTTTCAACTCAATACCTTAACATAAAAATCAAATAAGAACTGTAAAAACAAATAGATAACAATGTGTTTTATAAGGTATAATTAATGAAAACCTAATGATAACGCCGTTTAATATTTTTTAATTTAACAAAAATACAACAATGACTTATAACTACTATCAATGCATTAATAACAATTTATTCACACGGAAAAACATTTCGGAATTTCCTTATAGTAAAAAGTTAGCTTCTCAGCTCAATAGGAATATAAAAATCAGCAAATACACAACAGCGATAATAAAAAAATAAACTCCCTTGACGTCGCGATGCATCTTGAAATCCATAGGGTATATTATGCATAACCAATTTTTCAATTTTCCTGAATATTCAGGAAAAATATTCTCTTTACTAACATTATCGTTTTTAATGATAATGTTAGTAATACAGAAAATGCAGCTAATACTACAAAGCTATTACAACCTCGTTACTTAATGGCAAATCTTAGAATAACAAAAAATAGCATAATTTTTTGTTCTAATTGGTTATCTTTAATAAAAGAGATTAAATCTTACCCTTGTCAATCAAGAATATATCAACGAAAGTAGACATATATTTTAGAATAAAAAAACCTCAACAATCTCACATAAAATTATAACCAGACAACATCATCAAAAATATTTTTCGCTTATTCTAATTTTCTTTTGAAGGAAAAGGCTGCACATGAAAACAGCCTTCTGTTTTTATTTATCGCCGCTTTTTTGCGTATATAATAAGCAACACAGCCAAAATAACAGATAAAACCATAGAACCAACCATTGGCCAGGCATTACGTGCAGGTAACATAGCAAGTAATATACTAACCAAAGCACTAATACCAAAACGAACTGTACCTGCCAATGAAGACACCGTTCCGGCCATATGTGGATAATCATCTAAAACCACTGCCATGACATTGGATGTAATCATTGCAATACCACATACATAAGCTGCAACACCGATGACCAGAGCAATAAAGCCAAAATCGAGCGCGGTAGACAGTAACAACCAGATCCCCATCATAAGCTGCACACTCAAACCAAAATACATCATCTTCAACGCACCAAAACGCCGGACATAGCGACTATTTATTGTCGTCATCACAAACAGAAATACGATGTTAAGCGCAAAGTAATAACCAAAGTGCTGGGGCGAAACACCATTCAACTCAATATAAACAAATGGCCCTGCACTGAGAAAAGAGAACATTCCCGCAAATGAAAAACCGCTGGCAAGCATGTAGCAAAATACACGACGCTGGCGAAATAACATAATAAACTGGCTTACGGTTGTACGAAGATGAAATTTTTGTCTTTTTTCTTTTGGCAAAGTCTCTCTTATAAAGAAAGCGACAAGGAATACAGCAATAACAGAAGCCACCGCAATACTCCAGAAAATCGCATGCCAGGTGAACCAAATCATTATCATGCCACCAAGAATTGGAGCAATTAATGGGGCAATGGTCATTACCAATATCACAAAAGACATGCTACGCGAGAATTCGTCTTTGGTGAACAGATCTCGCATTAGCGCATTAATGACAACACCCGCTGCGGCGGCGGAGAATCCATGCAAAAAGCGCATATAAATAAAATCATCGATATTCTGAACCATTGCACACGCAGCTGAAGCTAGAGCAAATACAGTAACCCCACCCAGAATAACCGGCTTACGCCCCAAACTGTCAGCCATTGGACCATATACCATCTGACCAATGGCAAAGCCAAGAATATAACTGCTCAGCGTCATCTGAACCTGTCCGTTATCTACACCGAAATCCTCGGCAACAGTCGGCAAACTCGGCAAATACATATCAATGGCAAGGGGCATTAACATAGAAAGTAGCCCAAGGATTAAAATCAGTCCCAAATAGGATGATCGTTGTTGTTGCACGTATATTGCTCCAATAATTTAAATAATTAACTAAAACCAGGATTAAAGAAGAGTGACACTGGCAATTTCTTGCTCAGTTAATGATCGGTACTCTCCTGGCTCCAGTTCAGGAGCTAAGATGATTTCACCGATTCGCTCACGATGAAGCGAGGTTACCCGATTACCTACCGCTGCAAACATACGTTTTACCTGATGATAACGCCCTTCACTAATCGTCAGACGGGCTACTTGAGGCTCCAGAATTTCCAGCTGGGCGGGTTTTGTCACTGTTTTTTCACCATTAAGTTGCACACCTGCAAGAAATTTATCTGCCGTTTCTGCTGCAACTGGACATTCAAGTGTGACTAGATATGTTTTTTTACAATGATGTTTCGGGGAAGTAATACGATGAGACCATTGACCATCATCAGTTAGCAAAACCAGACCCGTAGTATCCATATCCAACCTACCCGCGGTATGTAATTTATGCGCTACCGGCTCATCAATAAAATAGAGCACCGTTGGATTTATCGGATCATCGGTGGAACAGACATATCTCTGTGGTTTATTTAGCATAAAATAACGAGGCCCTTGCTGCTGTTCCAATAATGAACCATCAAACATGACCTGTTGCTCTGGAGTTAATTTATAAGCTCCCGTTTTTACAATCTCATCATCAACAGTGATACGCCCCGCACGCAACTCGCGCCCTACGTCATTCCGACTGATACCAAGTTGTTGTGACAAAAATTTATCCAATCGCATGGATGAAGACACCTGTATTAATTAATTTAAAAATGAATGTGATCCTCTACTATTTTGGCACTACCTTGGCACTACAACACCGAGCCACCAAAAAAGAAGATATGAAATGAGCCCAAAATATTTCAAAGCTAATCATAACTATGTTTACTATAAACAACAATTATCTATTTATTATAACCAGTCATAGTTTCACTCAGTCAGATAATTATCTTACTTTGACTTCCGTCCACAGAAAATTGATAAGGAAAATGTTACTCTTTTGCGAATATTTTTCGGTTGCGAAACGATTATGACTTTTACTTTACGTCCCTATCAGCAAGAAGCCGTGGATGCCACCATCAATCATTTCCGGCACCATCATGAGCCCGCGGTCATTGTGTTACCAACTGGAGCAGGTAAAAGCCTGGTTATTGCTGAACTGGCAAAATTAGCTCGCGGGAGAGTATTAGTATTGGCTCATGTAAAAGAATTAGTTATACAGAATTACAGCAAATACTGCGCATACGGTTTACCCGCAGATATTTTTTCCGCAGGATTGCAGCAGAAGCAAAGCACAGGCAAGGTGGTGTTTGGCAGTGTACAATCTGTTGCCCGCAATCTTGAATATTTTGATAATCAATTCTCTTTGCTGATAATTGATGAATGCCACCGTATTAGTGATGATGAAAACAGCCAATATCAGCAAATTATTCATCACCTTCGGCAAAATAATCCACAACTACGTATTCTCGGCTTAACGGCGACACCTTACAGACTGGCTACCGGCTGGATATATCAATATCACTATCACGGCATGATCCGTGGTGATGAAAGTCGTTTTTTTCGTGATTGCATCTATGAATTGCCCCTGCGTTATATGATTAAACACAGTTTCCTGATCCCGCCAAAACGGCTAGATATGCCCGTTATGCAATATGATTTCAGCCAAGTTCACTCTAGTCAGCAAGGCATCTTCAATGAAACTGATTTAAATCACGAAATCAAACGACAAAAACGCATCACCCCCCATATTATCAGACAGGTTATTGAATATTCCGCTGATCGCAAAGGTGTTATGCTTTTTGCTGCAACTGTCGAACATGCCAAAGAGATTTTTCAATTACTCCCTTCCGGCCAAGCCGCATTAGTCAGTTCTGATACATCAACCGCTGATCGTGATCTGTTTATCGAAGCCTTTAAAACTCAGCGATTGCGCTATATGGTTAACGTCGCCGTATTGACAACTGGATTTGACGCTCCCCATGTTGATCTGATAGCTATTTTGCGCCCTACTGAATCCGTCAGTTTATATCAGCAAATTATCGGTCGGGGTTTACGATTATTTCCCGGCAAAAAAGATTGCCTGATTCTCGATTATGCAGGAAATCCTCACGATCTCTACACACCAGAAGTTGGCAGCAATAAACCGGATAAACAGAGCCAACCGGTTCAAGTATTCTGCCCTATCTGTAACTTCGCTAATCTATTTTGGGGAAAATGCACCTCCGACGGTGAAATTATTGAACACTTCGGTCGCCGCTGTCAGGGTTGGGAAAAGGATCAATGCGGCAAACGCCATCAATGTGAGTTCCGCTTTCGTTTTAAACTCTGCCCTCATTGCAATGCAGAAAATGATATTGCAGCGCGGCGTTGCCACAGTTGCCAGGAAGTGCTGGTTGATCCCGACGATATGTTGAAAGCCGCATTGAAGCTCAAAGATGCACTGGTACTGCGTTGTGGTGGCATGCAACTCATCTCTGAAACTGACAGTAAAGGCGAATGTCTGAAAATCATCTATTACGATGAAGATGGTGCTGATGTTTCGGAACGCTTTCGGCTGACAACCCCTGCCCAACGACTAGCCTTTGAGCACCAATTTCTCCGTCAGCATCAACGTGCCCCGGCAATACCTTTTGACTGGAAAACCGCCTCAGATATCGTTCGCCGGCAATCTTTATTACGCCATCCAGATTTTGTTGTCGCCCGTAAAAAAGGCCGATTCTGGCAAATTCGTGAAAAGATCTTTGATTACCAAGGGCGTTTTCGACGAGCAGATGAATTGTATTAAGATGAATTGTATTAAAATGAACTGTATTAATAGGTTCAGATTGACCTATTCCATTTGCTGTAACTACCATTTTTCGCTAGAATGCCGCCCGCTTAACACGGTGTTACTATGTTAGTTACTATGTTAAATGTTAAGCCAAATCTCGAACCTGCTGCTGGGTCGCCTGTAGCAGGATTTATTTTCTTCTTGAAGAGAAAAAATAATGTTTACTATTAATGCAGAAGTACGTAAAGAGCAGGGCAAAGGTGCGAGCCGCCGCCTGCGCAGAGCTAACAAGTTCCCAGCTATCGTATACGGTGGCAACCAAGAGCCAGTTTCTATTGAACTGAATCATGATCAGGTTATCAATATGGAACACCAAGCTGAATTTTATAGTGAAGTTCTGACCTTGGTTATCGACGGTAAAGAAACTAAAGTTAAAGTGCAGGCTGTACAGCGCCATCCGTTTAAGCCAAAACTGACGCACATTGACTTCCTGCGTGCTTAATTAGCCACAGCCGAGCTTTTCGGGACGCCGAGTAAATAACGCCGCAAATGCGGCGTTATTTATTTCTTAGCATCAATGACCACCACGATGACGCTGTAACTGATCTCGTAAATTTGGCGGCGTGCCTTTAATCGTTAAAGTATCCGTTGCCGGATCCCAAAAAATTCTTTCACCAAATAACATTGCATCAAAATTGATTGTTAATCCGCCACCACTACCGGCAAATTTAGTCAACTGGCGTAACGTACTGCGATCAGCCGGAAAACTCTCTTCCAGCTCATATCCTTGTTCCTGTGAAAACTGCTGAAAATTCTGCTCTCCAAATGTAGGTAATTCCTGAGACAACGCCTTAATCTCAATTTCCTCTCCCGCCTGCAATTGATCATTACAATAGCTGTATACTTGCTGACGATAGGCTTGACGCTCATTCTTATCAAGCTCACCAGATTCACAATAATCATCAACTGCTTGTAGCAAGCCTTTATTCTGAACTTTAGCATTCATACCTTCACTAGCAGCGAGAAAATCCATAAAGAAATCTGAAACTTTACGCCCTACCCGGCCTTTCAAGAATGTTAAATAACGGCTTGATTCAGGATTAGCCTCCCACTCCGTCAAATCTATGCGAGCAACAATATCTGCATGAGGAATATCCAGATAATGCGTAGTATTTAAATCCAGATTATCGTTAACAGACATACTGTTACAGCTATTAAGTACGGCAATCAATAAATACTCTACCGCCAAATAGCGATACTGACAAAACAGGACCGTCCCTCCCTCGGCAAACGGATATTTTGCCAGTTCATCCCTCAAACGTGCCGTTGCTGCACGACTGAACCCAAGAAAATCTTCATCACCTTTACGCTGATGTTTGAGTGCTTCTGCCAATTCACTCTCTTCATTAAATAAGCCGTAAGCTTTACTTTTTGCGCTGTATACTCGGTGTAATTCAGCCATCATATCTTCCACCACTTGATCGGTGGCGAGCAAAGAATCACGCAGCATGACATCTAATGTCTGTTCATCACGCTTGATTAATTGATGCAAGGCAATCTGGTCTATTTGCAGACTCATTCTTTCTACTCCTTTCGGCTGACTTCACGCATTTTTAAACACGCATTCAAACACCGATAACAAACGACTGCAATAAAAAACCCCCAAAAGAAAATAACATTTCATCATCTGCCACCAACTATAATTTGCTGACAGATATCAAAAAATTGCTAAAAGTAGGCTATTACTGCAACATAATCTTAACCGTAAATTAATTTGCCACAAAAGAGCAGAAAATCACGCATCTATACGGTAAGATAATGTGCTTTGTTAGTTCAGGAAGTTTAAATCTATGCCACAGTCATCTCGTTACAGTGACGAACACGTTGAACGTTTACTAACAGAACTCGTCAGTGTTCTAGAAAGAAACCGTACCCCGACAGACCTTTCTCTAATGGTGCTGGGCAATATGGTGACAAATTTAATCAATACGAGTATATCTCCTGCACAGCGCAGACATATTGCTGACTCGTTTGCACACGCGCTTAAATCTTCCGTAAACGAAGATAAAGCCCATTAATTTTTAACTAAAGACCACAACGTAAACAAAATATGGTGACTAGCCGTCAGCGTTATCGTGAAAAAGTTTCCCAGATGATTAGCTGGGGGCACTGGTTTGCCCTGTTTAACATCCTGCTCAGCCTTGGACTGGGTAGTCGTTATCTGTTTGTTTCTGACTGGCCGGGCTCACTATTCGGTCGAGTTTATGCTCTGGCTAGTTGGCTGGGGCACTTTAGTTTTATTGTTTTTGCTGCTTATTTGCTGGTTCTGTTTCCACTGACATTTATTTCCATGTCGCAGCGCCTGCTCAGGTTTCTTTCAGCCATTTTCGCTACTGCCGGACTGACACTATTAATATTCGATATTGCCATATACAACCGTTTCCACCTTCACCTTACACCTTTAGTTTGGGATTTAGTCATCAATCCTGATCAAGGGGAACTGGCGCGAGAATGGCAGCTAATGTTCATCTGTATCCCGGTCATTTTTCTGATACAGATGTTATTTGGCACCTGGAGTTGGCAGAAACTACGCAGCCTGAATCGGCAACGATTTGGTAAGCCACTGGCTGCCGTCCTGATTTTGGCCTTTGTCGCTTCCCATCTGATGTATATCTGGGCTGACGCTAATTTTTATCGTCCGATCACCATGCAACGTTCCAACCTACCGCTCTCCTATCCAATGACTGCGCGTAAATTTCTTGAAAAACATGGTTTGCTGGATCAACAAGAATATCAGCGCCGCCTTATGCAACAGGGTGATCCTGCTGCGCTGACAGTGGAATATCCACTTAATGATCTGACTTATCTGAATAAAGGAAGCGGATACAACCTGTTAATACTGGTAGCTGATAAGCTGGATAATGAAGATATTACCGAGAATATGCCTGCGCTCTCTCATTTCAGAGAAACCAACATTCAGTTTAATCAACATTTCAGCACCGGGATTCAAAATGATACGGCCCTATTCGGGTTGTTTTATGGCATTTCTTCTGGTTATCTGGATGGAATACTGGCTGGACGTAAATCATCAGCCCTGATTAATGCCCTGACTCATCAGGGATATCAATTCGGCCTATTCTCTTCCGTAGGATTTGACACTCCGCTTTATCGTCATGCATTACTTTCCGACTATTCATTACCTATTGAGGTCAACCAAAGCAACCAACTCACCGTCGAACAATGGCAGCAATGGCTGAATTTACCCAATACTAACGCTCCTTGGTTCTCCTTCTTAAGGCTAAGTGGCTTGGATAAAACAGATGCAGTAGGTAATGCGGCTGCTCTTGATAGTCAGATTAATACTGTACTAGAGACACTAAAAAGCAAAAATGCACTGAACAATACGGTCATCGTTATTACCGCAGAACACAGTGAACTTGCCGCGACACATCCACCTAAGTGGATAAATAATGGCAGATTCAATCGTGCTCAAATGCATGTTCCACTGCTGATTCATTGGCCAGGAACACCATCACAGACAATTAGTAAACTGACAAGCCATCAGGACGTCATGACAACATTAATGCAACGTTTGTTGCACGTCAGCAATTCTCCTGATGATTATTCTCAAGGCGAAGATCTATTTGCAGCACAGCGTGATAACCCGTGGATAATTACCGGTGATGATGGTTCCTTGATCATTACAACCAGTGAAAACACCTTGTTCTTGGATAAAAATGGTGAATATCACCTATATGACCTGGAAGGCAACGAAATCAAAGATGCTAAACCCAATCTGGCACAACTGCTACAGATACTAACCGAGGTTAAACATTTTATAGCCAACTAAATGCTTAAAAATCAATCGGTCACAAAATTCAGTACTTGCTTTTAGATAAAAAATCAGTACTATAATAGGAATTATCGGCATGTAGCGCAGCTTGGTAGCGCACCGTCATGGGGTGTCGGGGGTCGTAGGTTCAAATCCTATCATGCCGACCAAATTTCCCTAGAAAAACCAACCTGTTAGGGTTGGTTTTTCTATGTCTGAAATTTGGCTCTGGTAAAATTTTGGTAAAACTCTGGTAAAACCCCAATTTAAAACCTGGCATTCATAGCCACTTATAGCCATTTACAAACCAGCTCCCCTCACTCCAAAATATAAAATTATCTAATCAATCAGGCACTTCCGGCCATTCAACATCAGGCGCTTGATTCACATCTACACGAGTAAGCAACACTCTGTATTTTCTCCATTCGAGTAGAGCTTCTTTCTCTGCATCAGTAGCGACTTCCAAGTCAACAGAGTCTTGTAGCAATGAGATTGTTTCATTTGCTTGTCTTAACAGTTCTGCTTTCTTCCGTTTTGCTTCCTCAATCTGATGGGATTTGAGAAGCTCTTTATCAACCATCCACTCTTTACCATCCCATCTATCGTAATCGGTATCAGGCTTCTTAAATGTCAGAATTTCCGGTAGCTCACCCAATTCAATAATTTCTAGTTGTGCGCGAGTTTGCTTGTTGTAAGCTATTTTCCCTCTGTGGTCAGGGACAATTTCCCAACACTTACCGTCTTCACTGCGACAAATAGCCATATCATCAGAATCGGAAAAATCTGGCGCATCAGGGTAAGAACGCGCTGATAAACCCACACCTTTTGCGACATACTCAAAATTAGTTCCAGCAAATTCTCTCGAATAAGGATTAACATGATAAACCTTTATCCAGCCGGCTTGAGTCGCTAATCTGTCTTCACCTAATATGGCAATTTCTGAATCTAAGATAGATTCTTGTGTCACTATTATTCCCGCCTTGACGACGTAGTTAAATGCGATATTACGAGGTCTTGACACTCCTATATAATCCTTACTCGCTTCCCCGAGATGAGTCTTTTCAATCCATTTAACTCTTGTCGAAATATTGCTACTTTCGGGAACATCCCACTTCAATTTACCACGATCATTGAGTGAAAAGGTAAGAATATTATCACCAGGCGCATAAATTTCCTGTACCAAATAAGACCCTTCTTGCCATGATAATAATGAACGAGATGGATCTACCCCTCTTCCATCATCCCAACCCCGGATAAATTCTCCCCTTAGATCGGGTAATCTACCGTCAGGATAAACTTCTGCCAACTTCGGGTACTGTAATTTATTGAAAAATGCACCATTACAAGTGAGATAGCCGATAGGTGGATAGGGCAACGGCCAAGGAATAGGAGAACCAACAGGAATTTCATTAGCTGTTTTAATCCGATTATCTATCTCTTCGCGGGTATACTCACGTAATGAATTTATTACTTCCTGAACAAGCTTCTGTGTAACCACTAATGTATCGCTATTGCCAATCACATTTGTAAGCTGGACAACACCTTTTTGTGTTAATGAGGCACTGGGAATGTCTGTTGTAATTTTTTGCTCTAATGCTTTATTTAATTGCGCGGTTAGTTTGGTTGTGTTCCCATCATCCAGAACATCATTGCCAGATCGTACCGCGATAAAATCAGCCACGGCAGATGATACCATTGACGCTTGACGTAATACTTTATTTAACAAGTGAGTGGGAACATTATCGGGTGAAAATCCAGTCTGCAAACTCTGATTGACCTCATATTCTTCTTGACTCACTACATTCGCATTATTATTAATAGAAAAAGCCTTAAAATCATTCTTAGGATTCATATACTTTCTCCTTAAATTACATAATATTCTTTTATACCCGTTATCTTTCAAGCTGCCTCTTTGTTGGCTGCACTCGCTCACCCCGGTCACATAGTTTTCTATGCTCCCGGGGATTCACTCCCTTGCCGTCGCGATGCATCTTGAAATCCATAGGGTATATACCGAATGAACTTCAAGATGCTTGAGATGTCAGATATAAAAACATTTAAATTCAACAACATAATCGTTTTTCAAACATGCACTTTGAAGTATCTTGAGTATATAATCAATATATTGAGTTATTGCAAAAATAATCCCCTTGCAATTCACACCAATTAAAGTCTAGTTCAGAAAAAGAATAATGCAGTGTTCTTATTACTTATTAAGGTTAAATATTTTTGTATCATTACCAGCAATAAGCACCCCAATATTTTGGAATCGAAAATATACATCTAGAAATTATTTCGTTCTTATTCCTTCTATATATTCCTACAATTCTCCCTACTTAGCGTTCCACACTGAATCTTTACCCTAACACCTAATCTACCGTGTTCAAGAATATCGTATGGCTCTCCGTCTTCATAAGATACACGCTCGTTATTTTCATAAAGGTCGGAAGCCCAAATCCTATCATGCCGACCAAATTTCCCTAGAAAAACCAACCTGTTAGGGTTGGTTTTTTTATGGCTGGGGGTTGGTGTAAAACTCCGCTTGCCTGACTTCATTTATTTTCTATTTAATATATTAATTAATAGAAATTATAATTAATCGTTATAACCAATTTCCCGACCTGCAAATTTTTTGTAGGTACATACAAAAGCCCCATATGAACTACCCCTACCAAAGAAGATGATCTATACCCGTCATCTTTCAAGTTGCCTCTTTGTTGGCTGCACTCACTCACCCCGGTCACATAGTTATCTATGCTCCCGGGGATTCGTTCCCTTGCCGTCGCGATGCATCTTGAAATCCATAGGGTATATAAACCAAGTTCTGAGTGGGAACCAAGGCGGACAAGGCGCAATGTATCCGCATCGGGTTTCTGATAAATCAGTATCAAGTCAGGCTTAATATGACAATCTCGAAAATCCTTCCAATCACCAGAAAGAGCATGATCGCAATATTTCGGCTCCAACAAGCTATCAGAAGCCAATAATTCAACCACTTGCATCAGTGCATCATCAAGAATTTCACGATACCGACCTTTCTTTTCTCTCTTGTAATCTCGCTTGAACTGGCTTGCGTAATCAATCGTCCTCATTGAGATCGGCCATTAAATCTTTCACTGTGGAGAATGATTTACCGCAACCTTTGCGAGCTTCTTTCATTGCGGCTATTGTTGTCTCGTTGGGTATCAAAGGCTCAAAAGGTAACACTTTTTCTCTTGCTACTCGCGTTAACATCATGCGAACGGCATCTGATACAGTCAGCCCCATAGCAGCCAGAACCGCAGCCGCCTCTGCTTTGATCTCCCCATCAATACGGGTTTGTACTAATTGGTTTGTAGCCATGTAAAGAACTCTCATTGAATTACATTGTAATGCAATTGTAATGCAATTGTAATGCAATGAATGTCTATAATAACTAATGAGCAAGAAACAAACCTGCTACGATGGCGGGGTTTCGTTAAAGCTTTTCGACTCTGACTGTTACACCGTTTTCGAATGTCATTAAAATTTGTCCCTTAGATGGCAAGTCAGAAATCATCGAACTGTGATAACTTCCCGTCTTACGAATTGCCGGTAATACTTCAGCATTATTCTAAATACATTAAAGTTAAAATCACAACCTGAATTTTTTCTAACTCGCAATTCCCCCCTCAGGAGACTAATTATGTTTTCAACTCTTGATTTTCTCAAAGTTATCAGGAAATATTTAGCCTGATGCTACACAACTGTGAATAATCTGAGCACATCTATTTAGCCCCGCGCTGCGGAATTGGATAAGTTCTTCAAGCATCGCTAATTTGATATTGAGATTAAAAAATCCGAGTCCTGTTAAATACAGAACTCAGACTTTAATAGCAGCTTGACTTAAAACATCCCGTTTTTGGTATCAATTAGAAGATAAGAGGTGTTTACTTTTGCACTGTTCAATACCCTATTGCAAACCAAAATAAAAAGATTTATTTCGAGTATATTCAATAATAAAATCCTGTTACAAACAATTATCTTGCAACAATATTATGTGCTGATTTTAAGTCAGACTTATGACCTAATGTTAACAAAACCATTATAAGAATAATCTGTTTATTCAGGTCAATGTCATTATTTTGGCTGTTCCGGCCATTCAATATCGGCAGCCTGTAAAGTATCAACCCTGTTCAGCATTACTCTATATTTTTTCCATACCAACAGAGCCGCTTCCTCTTCTTTAGTCGCAATTCCTAAATCAACAGCATCTTGTAATGGTGCTATCTGCTGGCTAGCTTCCACAATAAATTGTTGTTTTTTACTTTCAACATACTGCTGCAATTCTTCTTTTGTTGGTGGAGGAATATCGGCCCATTCCGGTAAACCATTTTGACCTGCTACACGATATTTTCCTTCTGGTACATTACTGACAGCATATTCTTGATAAATATCAATACTAACTTCCATAATATCATCAGGCAATGAACCAGAAGCAATATAATTTTGTTTCAATTCTATTGGGTAGAATGCATTTGTCTTTGCACTATAAAAATACATAATTAATATCCTATCGCCAAATATCTCACTAAATTATTTGATAGCTCGTGTATAGAATTTCTGCACGTCACAATAAATTGACTTGCAGAAATAGGCATAGCAGCAACCCCAGATCCATAATTACCAAAATCAGGATATGTTGCAACAATCTGAAAACAAGCATTAGGAAATGGGATGGTGAAATTTCTGTAATCATTTATATTCATAGAGCCGCTTGCTTGCCCCCACTGAATAATTATTCCAGTATCACCACATTTCCACCAACCGTTCACAACCTTGTTAGCCGTATTCACATTAAGATTACAACATTTCGCAATTTTTTGTTCTAACACGCTTTTGAATTGTGTGGTGATTTTGGATACATTACCGTCATCCAAAACATCAGTGCCAGATTCTGTCGCAATAAAATCAGCTATAGCAGATGATATGGTTGATGTTTGACGCAATACCTTATTTAATACGTGATTAGGAATATACTGATTATCTGGAAACCCAACTGGCAAATCCGGATATATTTCATAGCCTTGCTGACTAAGTACATTAGCATTATTACTAACAGCAAAAGCTCTAAAATCATTTTTGGCACTCATATACATTTCCTTAAATTAAATGACATTATTTCATAATAAACATATTGAACTATCACTAAAGATGATTTCTCACAATTCACATCAATAATAGTCTAGTTTATAAAAACAATAATGAAATATTTTTATAACTAAAATGAGTAACTATTTTTATATAATTGGCAACAATAAATAACCAATGCATCGCAATCAAAAACATCCCAAAAATCATTATATTCAATATTGAAAACTATTATTTCCCATATCTTTCTTTTTCCTTCAATTCTTTTTCCTTTAAGTCAAGAATATAACTATTACAATATTTTAATTATAACACTAACAAAATGGCCTGAATAAACAACCCATTTATTCAGGCCCGTTAACGGCGATTTTTCCTTGTCATTTTCCATGTTATTCATATATAGCCAAAATCCATATTTAAATTCTGGCTATATTCTTATAGCATTCACTGAAAGATTACTACCTGAATTAACATCGGATGAACCAATAAATAAGTGCTAACTTAACACTCTCAAAATAATAATTTTATACACCTAAATAAATTATCGGTATCATACTAATGTTTAATGGGCGGTTTTCGTCTGCCGTTGGTACTACTCTTGATGCATCAAAAGTGGCATGTGAGAATTTTGCATATTCATCAGGAGCATTCTTCCTCGCAAGGCTATTTTTAGAACTCGCATTAACACCATAAAATACTCCGCTGGCACGAGCAATAAGCCCATCATTCCACAATCCTACATCACCTGTAATATTTCTAATTGCATCGCCCTGTATCACACCAGGTGTCAATCCAGCACGCGCAAATACCCCTCGCCCCTCAACAAACAGATTAGGAAGGTTGATTTTATCTCCATTCTGTTTGATTCCCCATGCTGCCTTATATGCATCAGATAAATTATTTAATGCACTACCAACAGCCGAATCAATTGGGTAAACAGCACCATTCGCAATATACTCTCCTTTAGCTAAATCTGATGCCGGATGTGCAGATAAATAGATATCACCCGGTCGCTTAGCGCCAACATCAATCGCGGAAAGTGTAATATCCTCAGTCAATGCCTTCCCGTTGATTTTCCTATTATCAGGTACTCTGCTATTAATATTTACAAGTAATGATTCGACTATTCCCTTAATTAACTTTTGCGTCACAGCCAATGTATCACTATCACCAATCACATCAGTAAGTTGAACAATACCTTTTTGGGTTAATGAGGCATTGGGAATTCCTATTATGGCTTTTTGTTCTAAAGCTTTATTTAATTGTGCGGTGAGTTTAGTTACATTACCATCATCTATAACATCCTGACCAGATTGTTCCCCAATGAAATCAGCTACAACCGCGGCTATCGTTGATGCTTGACGTAATGCCTTATTTAAGATGTGTGGCGTCATAGAATAGGGTGGAAACCCATCTTGCAACTCTGTACTCGCTTCATATCCTTGCTGATTTATTACATTAGCATTACTATCAATAGCAAAAGCTTTAAAATCATTTATGACACTCATATACATATCCTTAAATTAAATAACATTGTTTCATAATAAGCAGATTGAATTATCAATAAAAACGAAATATTTTTATAACTAAAAGGGATAACTGTTTTATATCATTAGCAACAACAAACAATCCGATATATACTCCGCTGGCACGAAAGATAAACCCATCATGCCACAATCCTATATAATCTGTTTATTCAGACCATTTTTCATTATTTCGGCTGATCCGGCCATTCAACATCAGGAGCCAGTGAAATATCAACTTTGCTCAACATTACTCTATATTTCTTCCATTCCAGTAGAACTGCTTTTTCTGCTTCGGAAGCAATACCTAAATCAACAGCGTCTTGTAGTGGCGCGACAAGATTATTAACTTTAGTCAATAACTGAGACTTATCATATTCTGCTTGCTGTATTAACTCCTCTTTGGTTGCAGCATGAATACTATCAGATCCTGCTTCCCTATTCTTCCCAACAGCCTTGTCAGAAGGTTTATTCAACGAGTTATATTCTTGTGCCCAAGGTGTCCACGGATTATCGTGAAATTGGCTACGCGTATATACTCGACTGCTGTTATAAACAAAATAACGTTGAATAACGCCTGCCGCTTTCAACACAATAAGCGAACCCGCAAATGGCTCAGGGTAATTCGCGCCATTTTTGGCATGAGCATTATACTCTTGATAATAAATCCCGGGTATTTTATAACTATTTAAATCCGCGTTATCACCTAAATTAATCGACTGCCCGGCGAAGATATCTTGAGAAGTAATATTGATATCCGCAGCCAAAGCTTTTCCATTAATTTTGCGGAGTCCTGTGATATATCGAGCATCAGACTCTGCTTTTGCATATACTCCAACTTCTCCAGCAGTAGGTCTATTCAGTGTGTTATATTCTCTAGCCCAAGGCGTCCACGGGCTTTCATGAAATTGACTACGTGTATATACCCGACTGCTGTTATAGACAAAATAACGTTGAATAACCCCGGCTGCTTTCAATACAACCAGCGAACCAGCGAACAACTCAGGGTAATTATTACCATTTTTGGCATGAGCATTATATTCTTGGTGATAAATCCCCGGTATTTTATAATTATCCAAATTGGCATTGTCACCTAAACTATGCGCCTGTCCAGCAAGAATATCCTGAGAAGTAATATTAATATCCTCAGTTAATACTTTCCCATTAACTTTTCGGGTATTTGGTATTCTGGTATTAATACTTTCATGTAACGAATTTATTATTTCCTGAACCAACTTTTGCGTAACCGCTAATGTATCACTATTACCCACTACATCGGTAAGCTGAACAATACCTTTTCGTGTTAATGAGGCATTTGGAACTTCTGCTGCAATTTTTTGCTCTAAGGCCCTATCTAGTTGATCGGTAAGTTTAGCTATATTACCATCATCCAAAATATCATTGCCAGATTGTGTCGCAATAAAATTAGCTACCACAGATGATATTGTTGACGATTGACGTAATACCTTATTTAACAGATTAACAGGAATATTATCTGGCGGAAATCCAATCTGTAAGCTCTGGTTTTCTTCATACTTTACTTGACTCACTACATTAGCATTATCACTAATAGAAAAAGCCTTAAAATCATTTTTGGCACTCATATACAATCCTCAAATTGAATAATATTATTTTAAGAGGAAATTCAAAAATAAAAACATCTATTTTTGCATTACAAATTACATATCAATATCCTATTGCAAACCAAAATGCAGAGCTTTCAGTCTCGTATGCCCAATAACTAAATCCTGTTACAGACAAATGTCTTGCAACAACATTATATGATGATTCTAGGTTAGATTTATCACCTAATGTCAACGAAACATTTACACAAGCATTAGGAAACTGAATAGGAAAATTAACTGGTGTATCATGTGCTGCCCAATTCACAATCCCCCACTGATAAATCACCCCGGTATCCCCACATTTCCACCAACCATTCACTGATTTCAAAGCTGTATTTTTATTTCCTTTAGCATTAACTAGGTTATCTACTTCTGCTTTTGTATACCCGCTAATAACCCTGTCAGAAGGTTTATTCAACGAGTTATATTCTTGTGCCCAAGGTGTCCACGGGTTATCGTGAAATTGGCTACGCGTATATACTCGACTGCTATTATAAACAAAATAACGTTGAATAACGCCTGCCGCTTTCAACACAATAAGCGAACCAGAAAGCGGTTCAGGGTAATTGACGCCATTTTTAGCATGAGCATTATAATCCTGATAATAAATTCCTGGTGTTTTACAGTGATCTAAATTTACATTATCACCTAAACTAATTGCCTGCCCATTCAAAATATCCTGAGAAGTAATAGTGACATCCGTAGCTAAAGATTTTCCATTCACCCTGCGAATTCCCGCAATATATCGAGAATCAGATTCTATTTTTGTATATGCGCCAATCTCATCAGCCGTAGGTTTATTCAGCGTATTATATTCTCTAGTCCAAGGTGTCCACGGATTATCATGAAACTGACTACGTGTATATACTCGACTACTATTATAGACAAAATAACGTTGAACAGTCCCTGCCGATTTCAATACAACAATGGCACCGGCGAGAAATTCAGGATAATTAAGGCCATTTTTGGCATGAGCATCATACTCTTGATGATAAATTCCCGGTGTTTTATAGCTATTTAAATCCGCCTTATCACCTAAACTAATCGCCTGCCCACCTAAAATATCCTGAGAAGTAATAGTGATATCCTCAGACAATGATTTCCCATTAATTTTTCGGGTATTAGATACCTTAGCATTAATATTTTCACACAATGAATTTACTATTTCCTGAGCAAGCTTTTGCGTAACAGCTAATGTGTCACTATCGCCCAGCACATTAGTAAGCTGAACAATGCCTTTTTGTGTTAATGAGGCATTTGGAACTTCTGTTGTGATTTTTTGTTTTAAAGCCTTACTTAATTGCTCGGTAAGTTTCGCTATATCGCCATCATCCAGAACATCACCGCCAGATTGTGTCGCAATAAAATTAGCCACGACAGATGCGATTGTTGACGATTGACGTAATACTTTATTTAGCAAATTACTAGTAATATTATCTGGTGGAAACCCAGCCTGCAAACTCTGATCTTTCTCATATTTCTCTTGACTCACTACATTAGCATTATTACTAATAGAAAAAGCCTTAAAATTATTCTTAGTACTCATATACACCCCTTAGATTAAATAGCATCATCTATACCCGTTATCTTTCAAGTTGCCTCTTTGTTGGCTGCGCTCACTCACCCCGGTCTCATAGTTATCTATGCTCCCGGGGATTCGCTCCCTTGCCGTCGCAATCCATCTTGAAATCCATTGGGTATATAATCAACATATTGAATTATTATTAAAGTAATCATTAATAATTTAAAGCAGCCATAGTTTAATTCATAAAAATAATAATAAAATGTTCTTCTAACTTAGAAGAATAATTATTTTTATATCATTATCGGCAAGAAAAAACCCCAACAACTTCCATCTGTAAATATATTCAAGTCATTCATATTCAATATATAAATTATTTCAATCCGTCATTATTTATTTTTATATTTCAACTTCAGAACAAATAAAACCACAGTATAAATGGCCTGTTTATTCAGGCCACTTTCGTTACTTTGGCTGTTCCGGCCATTCGATATTGGGAGCCTGTGAAATATCTATCCTGTTCAGCATGACTCTGTATTTCTTCCATATTAATAAAGCATCTTTTTCAGCTTCTGTAGCAATATCTAAATCAACAGCATCTTGCAGTGGTGTTACCTTCTTATTTACAGTGAATAAAAGTTGTTGTCTCTTATTTTCTGCGTCGTTAATGACGACTTGCTGAATATCATTTTTCCATCTTTCTTCATCATCTTTCGAAATTGACCATTCT
Source organism: Photorhabdus sp. HUG-39 (assembly GCF_963878365.1). NCBI lineage: Bacteria > Pseudomonadati > Pseudomonadota > Gammaproteobacteria > Enterobacterales > Morganellaceae > Photorhabdus > Photorhabdus sp. HUG-39. The sequence goes on from NZ_CAWNWY010000011.1 coordinate 70,945, forward strand.
CCATTCCATCTATGATATTGCGACGGCCTTGGCTGTTCTATAAAACCATCAGGAATAATGACTTCTCTATTTTCCTGTGATTGCCCTGATTCAATATCATAAATCATGATTCCTTTTTTATTTTCAACGAGCTCCCATTGCCCTGACTTTTCACACGGCCAAAATCCATCTTTAAATAATGGTTGTATTCGTAAAGCATTCACTGGAGGTTCACTACCCGGATTAGCATCAACCGCGCCAATAAATGGTCGATGTAGTTTAGTATTATCAAAATAATAATTTATCATTGCCTTATACTCCCAAATAAATTATAGGTATCATACTGACGTTTAGTGGGCGATTTTCATCTGCCGTCGGTACTACTTGTGATGCATTAAAAGTTGCATATGAATAATGTGAATATCCATCAAACCTTCCTGTCTGGACGCTTGTTCTAAGATCATTACTGACCCCCTCAAATACGCCTCTGGCATTAGAAAATAGCCCTTGATTCCACCATCCCAGACTGCCTGTAATATTTCTAATCGCATCTTCCTGTATCACACCAGGTCTCATGCCGGCGCGCATGAATACCCCGCGCCCATAAAAATATAGATTCGGCAGGTTGATTTTATCTTTATCCTGTTCGATTCCCCAATGTGCCTTATATACATCGGATAATTTATTCAATGCCCTACCAACAGTTGAGTCAACCGTATAAGTATCTCCGTTCGCAATATATTCCCCTTTAGCCAAATCTAATGTCGAATGTGCAGAAAAATAGATATCACCCGGCCTTTTAGCGCCAACATCAATTACTGAAATATCAAGATCTTCAGCCAACGTCTTTCCATTGATTTTCCGACTATTGGGTACTCTATTATTAATCTTTTCAAGTAATGAGTTGACTATTTCCTGAACCAGCTTTTGTGTCACTGCTAATGTATCACTATCGCCAACTGCATTGGTAAGTTGAATAATACCTTTTTGCATTAATGTAGCATGAGGAATTCCTATTGTGATTTTTTGTTCTAAAGCGCTATTTAATTGTGTGGTAAGTTTAGCTACATCACCGTCATCCAGAACATTATTGCCTGATTGTATTGCGACAAAATTCGCTATGACAGATGCTATGGTTGACGATTGACGTAATACCTTATTTAGTAAATGAGTGGAAATATTATCCGGTAAAAACCCAGTCCGTAAATTTTGACTTTCTTCATATTCCTCCTGACTCACTACATTGGCATCATTACCAGTAGAAAAAGCTTTAAAATCATTCTTGGGACTCATATGTCCTCCTTGAGTTAAATAACATTATTTTATGATTAATATATAAAATTATTGTAAAAATGATTTATCACAACTCCACATCAATCAAAGTCTAGTTCAAAAAAAACAACAATAGGATTTTATTCTCAATTAGAATGTTAACTATTTTTGTATGACTGGCAGTAATAAATAACGCAATATTTAAAAAATACTCCTTCTAGATTCCTATGATTTTTTCTGATAATGTTTATTGAATTAATTAACTAAAGAAATAAGAATGACTTATTATATCGTAGAGATATTTTTAACATGCCAATAAGCTCATTTTTTACTTTTTGCCTAATCTTTTATTGGATCAAAGTACTCGCTAATCTTTGGAGGAAACCCAAAATACAAGATTGTTTATAGCGTATAACACAGGTGAATGAAAATAAAGATTCGCTCACTTTACCACCTAAAACATCGATACAAAATTATTTTAATCTTTAAAATAATTTTTAAAAACTGCTTGACTCTGAAGTTTTTCTGATTAAAATCACAGCCACAATTTAGATTTTCGTGAAACAAATCACATTTTATCAATAAAGAGAGTTCATCATGAAATCTGTTACATCTTTCATATCAAGTGTTCATCATGTTGTTGTCTACTTGTCAACACCTTGCTTTCTGTAAGTCTGCTTTTTAACCGATGCGTGTAAGGCCAGTTTCCAAGCTGGCTTTTATGTGAAGGACTTAACCCCCAGCCAAATTAACCGGCTAATCCATTTTTTATTTCCTGATTTCGTTTCAACATTTTGATAATGGTTGATGGACTTCAGTGCATTTTCCTTTGGAAAAGGAAAGGTGTTAAGGTAATAGCAACTCACCTTCCCTCCTGAAAATGCACTTATTAGTTTCACCGAATCCATTTGTTATTAATAATCCAATGCGTTAAAAATTCACTTCTTCAATAAAGCAACTTCATCCGCATTTTTCTGGCACAACAGAGTAAGATGAGTAATAGAATGGGTAAGATCATCTATAGTACTCTCCAGCTTTTTAATATCCATTTCCAGTTGCTTATTTTTTATATCCAATGTATTCATTCTTGCCAATTCAGCATATAATTGCTGACCATTCACTGCCTCCGTACTGTTCTTGGAAATATCCCCGGCAGCAACATTCACAATCTTACGTTGATTACCCGGTCTTCCTACAGAAACAACATTCGATTTGCTGGCAACAGAATTTGCGCCTAATGCAATGCCCCCATTTGCTGTTACAGAGGCGTTTTGCCCAATCGCAATTCCCTGAGACGCACTAATATTCACCTTTTGCCCCACGATAATAGAAGACGAAGAGCTGGATTTAGAGTCTGATCCTAATACAATACTCCTACTTCCTGTTACAGAAGAGTTTTGACCAATCACAATTGCTTGAGACCCACTGGCAGAAACCTTTTGCCCCAGAGCAATAGAAGACGAGCCGCTGGATACAGAACTGTCTCCTAATGCAACGCTAGCATTTCCTGTTGCAGAGGAATTTTGACTAATTGCGACTGCCTGATTCCCCCTGGCAATCGCTTTTTTCCCCAGAGCAATAGAAGCTGAACCACTGGATATAGAGCCTGATCCCACTGCAACACTCGAACTTCCTGTTGACGTGGAGTTTTGACTAATCGCTACTGCCTGAGCCCCACTAGCAACAACCTTTTGCCCTAGGGCAATAGAAGCTGAACCACTGGATACAGAATCAGCGCCAATTGCAATGGGCCATTTGACTTTATCATTCTCATTCTCTTTCTCTTCTCTACCCGCCAGTTGATTTTGCCCAATAGCAATAGCGCCCTCACTAATTGATTTAGAAATTAGTGGTGAAGCACCAATCGCTATAGCATATATTGCTGGTGCTTCTGCATTCCCAACAACAACGGAATCTTTACCAACTTTTTGATCAGTTATATTCATATCTTCTGTAGACATATATACCTCTTAATTCAGGAATTAAATTATTATCACTTGGTATTTTCCATCAAGAATAATCCAATCATATATTTACCCAAGAAAATGAAGTTAGTATGTTAAATCGAGCAGGAAAATTATTACATTATTCACTGAGACATATCCCATAAATCATTATCAAATAATAATCCTACCACCAAATAATTCATCATATATTCTCAGCCTTATAGCCAAGAATATATGAAACAACAACCAACGGATATTAATAATTCAATGCATCGAGAAGCCGTTTCTTCAATGATGCAACATCATCCACGCTATTCTGAACCAACAGAGTAAGATTAGCTATATCACTTTCCAGAGATTGAATCTTCTCTCCCAATTCCTGATTCTTTGCATCCAATAATATATCAATCCTTGCCGATTCAGCATATAACTGCTGACCATTAACCGCCTCATTACTGTGATTTGAAATCTCACCGGCCGCAACATGTATAATTTTACGTTCATGGCCGGTTTTTCCTACAGAAACAACATTCGGTTTATTAGCAATAGAATCTGCGCCTAATGCAATGCTCCCTTTTTCTGTTGCAGAGGAGTGTTGACCAATCGCCACGGACTGAGCCGCACTAGCCGTCACCTTTTGTCCCAAAGCGATAGAAGCCAGGCCGTTGGATACAGAGTCAGCACCAATCGCAATAGGCCAAATGACTTTCGCATCACCTTGTTTACCCGCAATTTGGTTTTGCCCAATCGCAATAGCCGCTTCACTGATGGTTTTAGAATTTCGGGGTGAAGCACCAATTGCGATAGAATGTACTGCTGGCGCTTCTGCATGTCCAAGTACAACTGAATCCTTGCCAGTTGTTTGTTCAGCTACATCGATATTTTCAATAGACATATTAAACCTCTTAATTTATAAATTAAATAATCATGCGTTGTTTGAAACTTAATAAAATGTGCAACAGAATATGGATTGCGTGAACCTGTAATTCTTTTACATATCAAAACCTAAATTAACGTTATATTTATTCCACCGACAATATTAGATATAAATCCCAACTTGTAAATAAATTAAAATTATTGGATGGTGAAATACATTGCATGGAATTTATTTAATGTATTATCAAGCTTTATTGAATATATATTCAATAAAGTTCATCATAACCAATTAATTAATCACCTCAATATTAATTGGTTTTTATATACTTAATCCAAGTAAACATAGGAGAAAACTTTATTATTAACCTTAAATTATTTGAAAAATAATTATCCAGTATACTTTTAACACCCAAAAAATACAATCACATTTGGCTAATTATAATTTTAATAATAAATACTCTCAATGAAAATTTTTACCACTGATGATTTCGCAGCTTTCATGGACAACAATTCACTAACTCAAGACATTCCCAATAAACTGTTGAAAGTTTATAATCTATTAGCCAAAAAATTTGTTAATATCAATAATAATCTTGAAGACAACTTATACCCTATGGATTTCAAGATGCATCGCGGCGGCAAGGGAGCGAATCCCCGGGAGCATAGATAACTATGTGACCGGGGTGAGAGAGTGCAGCCAACAAAGAGGCAACTTGAAAGATAACGGGTATATCATCTGATTTATTAATCGAGGTAACATGTAATGAATAATAATCGACTCATCAAAATGCAGAAAATGGCTGAGCGTTTTCATCAATCTGGCACAGTATCAAATATCACCATGAGAGAAATTAATGCATTGGTTAAACAAGATAAAAACATGAATCACTCTTCATCTAATGTGATGACCGGAAAACGCATAATTAAGTGAAAACATATTTTACCGGACACATTTCACTCACCGTATCAGCCAATTCAATTAATTCAACAGGGTAATCTTGTCCGGTAATGATTACCGTCTGATTAATTGGCCGTCCGTTTAATGCCTTGATAATTTCGTCGAGCAATAGATAACCGTTATTTATCGCGCAAGCCAATTCACTAAGCACTACCAATGATAATTCAGGATCACGCATCATGCGCAACGCATGCTGCCAAACCTCAGTACAAGCGGCAATATCCTGAGTACGATTTTGCATTTCTCCAGTCAGGTTCATTGATATTAATTGAAATTCTATCCCATGCGACTGCAACAAAGTACGCTCGCCGGCTGACCATTCATCCCTAATAAATTGGATAACGCCAGCCTTTAATCCATGACCCAACGCTCGTGCAACCGTTCCCATTGCTGCGGTGGTTCTCCCTCTACCATTACCGGTATAGATAATGACAATCCCCCGGTTTTCCTGAGCGGCTGCAACTTGTGCCATAAATCTCTCTTTTTGCCGCTGTTTTCTCTGTTTATATCGCTCCTCACTCATTTGTCCGGCTCCAATATATTAGTCAACTGTTTGTTTTGTTTGTATTCGCTTGAGATGACTCAGAGAATAATGTTTCTACCACCCGATCAACTTGTTGACGATCTTGACTGACCAACGATTGCATTAATCGCTCATCAGTGAAAAACCGCTCCCAAAAGTGACGACGTGCCGCCAAATGATGAAAATGTCGTTTTACCCGCTGGCGAAGTGTTCCACCGTAAGCGGCCAGACGGCCAAGATGCATCGGTAGCAGCCGTTCGAGTTTTTCACGCCATAATCTGACCAATACTGGCGCATTCCCCCCGGAGGAGATAGCTATCACCAATGGTGAACGATCAATCACTGACGGTGTGATAAAACTGGCTTGCTGTGGTTCATCCACCACATTACAAAAAATGCGGCGCTCCGTCGCACAATCACACACGTAGCTATTCACCGCCGCATCATTAGTAGCAGCAATAACCAGCCAACTATGCTCAAGCCAGTGAGGCTCAAACTCACTGCGAATGAGTGTCACTTGGCCGTTATCCCCCCATATCTTAAATTGTGGGGTAAATTCCCGTGCGTTAACTAATAGATGTGCGCCAGCATCTAATAACAGACGCGCTTTACGCTCGGCTACCTGACCTCCTCCAACCAGCAGACAGGTTTTATCCCGGATCTGACAAAACATCGGCAAATAATCCAACATAAGTCTCCTCCTACAGTTAACGCACACCACCCGGTATCATGGTCAGCAAGTGCTGACGAGGATAAAAACGAATTATGCCCCTCTGTTTCAGCCACCAGCATAGGTATTCAACATCATGATGGTGGCGATCACACAATAACCCGACGACACTGCCACTATGAGCAACATTCAGCCCGTAGATCCCACTCCGCTCTACCAATTCCAACAAACTGTCAAACGCCGGTTTTACCAACAACTTTTGACTGGCCAGTGCACTGAGCGTCGTAGCTTCTCCCAACCGCCAGTAATTCCGAGTCGTCACAGCCTGACAAAATAGTTTCCAAGCATGCTCTAGCATTGCGGCATTTTCCAATAATACCGGATGGCGATCTAAACGGTGATAATCAGCCGTGATCAGGGTTTCCGGGCTTTCCAATAACAAAATGTCTATAGATGGCTGCCAGTCACATGCAATTTGAGTGGTACCTGTTTGATGATCGAACAAGGTAAGCCGGCTGAATAACGTGCTATCCGTAGGCTCAAGCTGTACGCAAAAGCTAGCCAGTGTCGTTTCATCAAGTGTTTTCCCCAAATAACGCGCCGTCGCCAGCGCGGTAGCGGCAATATCAGCGGTACTACTTGCCAGCCCTTTTGCCATCGGGATCGTAGAAGTCAAAGCGATCCGTAAACCTCGCGCCATCTCTATCGACAAACCAAAATACGCCAGAACAGTTTTCATCACTTGGCGCATACGGGGACGTTCCTCTTTTCCCGGCACGCCATCTGTAACAGACACTTCGCTAAACCAATTCACCGGACAAGAGATCAATTTCTCACCACCAAGAATCCACCCTTGGATAAGTTCACCACACGATGCAGGACAACGCGCTTCAGCCATAACCAAATACCTGACGTAACGCCGATACCAGACGGCGATTATCATGCTCGCCCTTAATGGCGACCCGATAATGAGCTGCATTCAAGCCCGGATAATTAGCACAATGGCGAATCAATATTCTCTGTTTCAGCAATACTTGTTGAAGATCGATTTCTGGGCGCAGGCAACGCAGGAAGATATAATTTGCCGCGGGAGGCCAAACACGCAATGCCGGTGATGCAGCCAGTGCCTGATAAAGCCAACGTTGTTGCTCAGCTAACCAGCGGTGTGTTGCTTGAATGTAAGCGTTATCATTAAGAACAATTTCACCCGCCAACGCCGCGAAAGCATTAATGGTCCACGGCTCCCGCCAGCGCTTCATTGCTCGAATCCCCGTGACATCACTGCTGACCAGATAACCAAGGCGCAACCCCGGAATAGCAAAAAATTTCGTTAGTGAACGCAGAATATAAAGACGAGGAAAATGCGCTATCTGAGGAATAAATCCAGCAATATCCGGGAGAAAATCGATAAACGCCTCATCAACAATCAACGCAATATTATGCTGACGGCAACGTTCAAATATCGCCTGCAATAGCACAGCATCTGGCATCAACCCCGTCGGATTGTTCGGTGTCGCAAGAAACAAACAGTCAGGCCGATGGCGCTCTAATGCTATCAACAAGCGTTCATCAGGTTGATAGCTATCAGCTTCACTCATCACATACTCATCAATCTGGCAAGCCACTCGCTGCAAGGCGCGTCGATATTCAGCAAATCCCGGTATCAACAACATGGCTCGGCGCGGCTTAAGATAATTCACCACAGCATAAATCAATTCAGTCGCACCATTACCCGCCATCAGGTTTTCGACAGTGCAATGATGAGCCTGCGCTAACGCTGCATGTAACCGGCGATATTCTGTATCAGGATAGTACTCGGCACATTGCAATTGGTCGATAATGGCCGTTTTCAGGGATTCCGGCATTCCTAACGGATTGATATTCGCGCTGAAATCAATCATTTCTTCGACTGTAACACCGATTTTCAGCGCCATTTCCAGCACATTACCGCCATGTTCGCTCATCAAATAGTATCCCCAAATGTTAAGCAGAGAATCAGAGTGCCATCAGTGATGGAACAGAAGACAACAATAGATGATCCCGGCTAAAAGCCAGTGTTTCTCGCAAACGCACCACATCACCAATCACAATCAATGCTGGTGCAGTCAATCCCTGAGCGGCTACCCGCTGAGCCAAAGTTAACAGGGTTGCGCTGGCAACCTGCTGTTGCTGATGGCTAGCATACATCACAACCGCCGCCGGCGTTGTCGGCGCTTTACCGCCTGCGATCAATTGCTCACAGATACTCGCCAGTTGAGTCATTCCCATTAAGATCACCAACGTACCTTCCAGCTTTGCCAGCGTCGCCCAATCCTGTGATTCATTTCCCTGACGCAGATGGCCGGTAATAACATGAAAACCTGATGCATAATCACGATGGGTGACCGGGATCCCGGCACAAGCCAGACCACCAATGGATGAACTGATGCCCGGTACCACTTCAAAAGGGATTTTCGCCAGTGCCAAAGCTTCCGCTTCTTCACCACCACGGCCAAACACATAGGGATCTCCCCCTTTCAGCCGGACGACATTTAACCCTTGTTGCGCACACTCTACCAAGATTTGATTAATTTGCCGTTGCGGCACTGGGTGATAGTTCGGCGTTTTGCCGACATTAATCATTTTGCAATCATCAGGTGCTTCGGATAACAGCTCCGGGCTGACTAATCGATCATACACCAGCGCCTCCGCCTGACGGATACAATGTAATCCTCTGACAGTAATTAGCGCCGCATCGCCGGGACCGGCACCGACCAACCAAACTTTTCCGCTATTCATCATTTTTCTCACCCCGTAACGAAAGTCTGTTGGAAGATATATAACCGATAGCCAGCAACGCGATCTGGTGTAAGATCAATAATTCTTCATTTTTGTTAATGTATTGATGATAACCATCTGTCCTGACATCTTGGCGCCTTATCTGCCTGTTTCTCTTAATAACTTCGCCCTGTATCTTGTATCTATACCCTATGGATTTCAAGATGGATCGCGGCGGCAAGGGAGCGAATCCCCGGGAGCATAGATAACTATGTGACCGGGGTGAGTGAGTGCAGCCAACAAAGAGGCAACTTGAAAGATGACGGGTATACGCCATTTTTATTATGGCCCCTAATATTTTTGTGACTACAGTTGATTTTCCAACCAAATTGCCGATATTTAATACTGATTAATAAAAAAAAATGCCAACATACGCCTTATTGCAGACAAGAGGCGTAGCGATGGAAGCCAAGGAGTTATTTAGTGTCGGTATTGACATCGGCACCACCACCACACAAGTGATCTTTTCGCGTCTGTCACTGGTGAACCGTGCAGCGGTATCACAAGTGCCACGCTACGAGTTTGTTAGCCGCGAGATTATCTGGCAAAGCCCGGTATTATTTACCCCCGTAGACTTCGCCGGACAATTACGTGAAGACGAACTGTTCAGTCTGATCCAAGCACAATATCAGGCGGCAAACATCGATCCGAAAAGTGTCGATTCCGGTGCAGTTATCATTACCGGTGAAACCGCGAAAACATGCAATGCACGCCCTGCAATTATGACGCTGGCACAAAAATTAGGGGATTTTGTTGTCGCAACAGCAGGACCCCATTTGGAATCGGTGATTGCCGGTTTGGGCTCCGGCGCTCAAGCTCTTTCACAGCAGAAAATGACCAGAGTGCTCAATATTGACATCGGCGGCGGTACAGCCAACTATGCGCTATTCGATGCCGGGCGACTTATCGCCTCCGCTTGCTTAAATGTCGGCGGCCGCTTATTGGAGACCGATCTTCAGGGGAACGTTTTACGAGCACATCCGCCCGGAGCACTCATCGTTGATTCACTGTTTGGCGAAAACACAGATATTCAACATCTGACAGCCACGCAATTACAGCAAATTGCTACGCGGATGTCGCAATTGTTGTGGGAAGTCGTTACCGGGCAACTCACACCTCTAGCGCAACAATTACTGATGACCGAGCCGCTGCCAAACTGTGATGAACTCTACGCCGTCACTCTCTCCGGCGGGGTAGGAGAATGTTATCGTGAAACATCGGATCATGACCTATTCCGTTTTCACGATTTAGGACCATTGCTGGCACAAGCTATCCATCGTGATAATGATTTCGCCAAACTGCCGCTACAAATGCCAAAACAAACCGTACGCGCTACCGTCATTGGTGCCGGCGCTCATACATTATCGTTATCCGGCAGCACTATCTGGCTCGATACACTATCACTACCACTGCGCAATATTCCCGTCGTCCATCCTGACACAGAAGCCACTGAATCACTGGCAGAAGCCTGGCAACATGCGCTCACACAAATGGATCTGAATGCCGAGCAAGATCTATATGCATTGGCCCTACCCGACGCCTTGCCGGTGAATTATGCCGCCGTGCAGACATGCATTACCGCTTTACAGAACTTTGTCAGACGCTATCCCTCTTCTCACCCGCTGCTCATCGTTGCAGGTCAAGACTTTGGTAAGGCATTGGGCATGCTGTTACATCCTCTGATGGGAGAACGGCCGCTGGCGGTTATTGATGAAGTTATCACCCGCACCGGGGATTATATCGACATTGGCACGCCACTATTTAATGGCACTGTGGTTCCCGTCACTATCAAATCACTGGCTTTTCCTTCCTGAGAGAGCGTAAACATGAAATTGAAAACTCAGCTTTTTGGTAAGACCTATCAGTTTAAAGATGTCAAACAGGTGCTGGCAATGGCTAACGAATTGCGTTCCGGGGATGTGCTAGCCGGGGTGGCTGCCGAAAGTTCCCAACAACGCGTAGCGGCTAAACATATCCTCTCGGAAATGACGATTACGGATATTCGCATGAATCCGATCATTCCTTATGAAGAGGATTGCGTGACTCGCATTATTCAGGATGACATTAATGAAATTGCCTACGCCCGCATAAAAAACTGGAGCATTGGTGAATTGCGTGAATACATACTAAGCGATGATACCAGCGTGGATGATATCGCCTTTCTGCGTAAAGGAATCAGCGCCGAAGTCGTTGCCGCCGTGGCAAAAATCAGCTCCAATGCGGACCTGATCTATGGCGCGAAAAAAATGCCCGTGATCAAAAAAGCCAACACCACCATTGGGACGCCGGGAACGTTCAGCGCCCGGCTACAACCTAACGATACCCGCGACGATGTACAAAGCATTCTGGCCCAGATTTACGAAGGGCTATCATTTGGCGTTGGTGATGCAGTCATCGGCGTCAACCCGGTGACCGACGACGTAGAAAACCTCACCCGCGTACTAGATACCCTCTATGAGGTAATCGACAAATTCTCCATCCCAACACAGGGCTGTGTTTTAGCCCATGTCACGACCCAGATAGAAGCCATTAAGCGTGGCGCACCGGGTGGTTTGATTTTCCAAAGTATTTGCGGCAGTGAAAAAGGGCTAAAAGAGTTTGGCGTAGAATTGGCTATGTTAGATGAAGCACGTGCCATTGGCGCGGAATATTGCCGTCTTGCTGGCGATAACTGTCTCTATCTTGAAACCGGACAAGGCTCCGCCCTCTCCGCCGGTGCTCACTTTGGCGCTGATCAAGTGACGATGGAGGCACGAAACTACGGTTTAGCACGCCACTATGACCCATTTCTGGTGAATACTGTTGTCGGTTTCATCGGGCCAGAATACCTCTACAATGATCGCCAGATTATCCGTGCCGGATTAGAAGATCACTTTATGGGAAAACTCAGCGGCGTTTCAATGGGATGTGACTGCTGCTATACCAACCACGCAGACTCTGATCAAAACCAGAATGAAAACCTGATGATCTTGCTGGCAACCGCAGGATGTAATTTCATCATGGGGATGCCGCTCGGTGATGACATTATGCTCAATTACCAGACATCTGCTTTCCACGATACCGCCACTATCCGCCATCTGCTTAATCTACGCCCGTCACCGGAGTTTGAACGCTGGCTGGAACAGATGGGGCTGATGGCAAATGGCCGCTTAACATCACGGGCGGGCGATGCATCGTTCTTTTTCTGATTCTTTGCTGAGATAAATCATCATGAACCAAAAACCAATTGAAGAGAATGTAAGCGAGCGGGTATCTAACCTGAAACCTCATGCATCCCCTGAAATCACTAACGAAACGGAAAGCTGTACGCCGGATTTAGGCTCCTTGGAAGCCAAACAGTGGATCGGTGTCCAAAACCCAAACCGGATAGAAGTATTACAGGAATTACGCCGCAGCACGGTGGCGAGAGTCGGTACCGGCCGCAGCGGTCCACGTCCACGTACTCAGGCATTGCTGCGTTTTCAGGCTGATCACTCCCGTTCTAAAGATACGGTGTTAAAAGAGGTCCCGGTTGAATGGATAGAGAAACAAGGATTGCTAGAAGTGCAATCTCAAGTCAGCGACAAAAATCTCTATCTGACTCGCCCGGATTTAGGGCGAAAACTCAGTGCGAATGCGGTAGAAACTTTACTGACACAGTGTAAAACAGCGCCCGATGTACAAGTTGTTATCTCCGATGGCCTGTCTACCGATGCCATTATCACCAACTACGAAGATCTTGTGCCACCACTGCTAAAAGGGTTGGAACAAACAGGAATGTGCATCGGCACACCGTTTTTTGTGCGCTATGGTCGCGTCAAAATCGAAGATCAAATTGGCGAGTTACTCAAAGCTAAAGTGGTTGTTTTACTGATTGGAGAACGCCCCGGATTAGGGCAATCGGAAAGTCTCTCCTGCTATGCCGTTTACCAACCGACTGTAGAAAAAACGGTTGAAGCTGACCGCACTTGTATCTCTAATATTCATCATGGCGGCACGCCCCCAATCGAAGCCGCGGCAATTATTGTCGATTTAGCTAAAAACATGCTGGAACAGCAAGCTTCCGGCATTGCTCTTAGTCGTTGATGGAAGGGTATATACCCCTTTTACCTCGTTAAGAAAATCATCAATATAAAGATAAAAAATAGGATGGCAGGCCAGAACCTGCCCCCTGATTTATTCATCATAGCCCAACAATAAATGCGATATAACTTCAAGTTCTACATTTTGAACATAGTTACTTATGTTGGTGAATACAATTTTATAGTAATTAATAATATTAGGAGGTGATGCAAGTATTTCAGTCTTACCGGGGGAAATATCAACATAGCTATACATATTATAATTCCCAAGTGGACCAGCCCAAAAATTTACAGCCCTAATATATGCCACGCTATTGTTTTTTATAATTGCGTCAGCGAAATCAGTGGGGAGTATTGCATTACCCTTACTATAAAATTCAAATGGCTCGTTAGAGTTCATATATACCTTTTTTGATGGCATTCCATATTTGTTCCACAAAGGGTCCATTACAAATTCAATTTCTGCATTTTCGGTATTGCTAAGATTGGAGACTACAATTTTATAGCGGTAAAAAAGGTTCTTTGGTCCTACGAATATTTTAAGTTCGCCAGGATAAACATCAACATGACTATACTGCTGATAATCTCCAATCAAACCAGCCCAGTAATTGATAGCCCTAATTGGTACCATACTCTTGTTTTTTATAATTGCCGTTGGGGCAACACTTGGCATTACAATATCGCTATTACTATAAATCTCAACGGTTCCAAGAGGAGCTATAGAGATAGTTTTTTTCAATGACATTATTTTTTTCCTTATTATTTCTGTTGTTTAGTAATATATATAATAGGTAGTTTTACCTGTAAAATTTAACTTAACACTTCCCACGAACAGTTAAATGTTGAAATTTGTCAGCACAGTGAAAAAAATACAGTCAACGAATTCATTATATATAATTTGTCATTCATCATGTAATAAATAATAACCGAAATCAGATAATGTTTTTTCCGCTTTATTTATTATGATAACACTTTTTTCTCTCATTTCTATTACGACGGCAGCGCCATACTACTAAGTACAACAAACTTTCGAAAAACAGATTTAAATAAAGCATTTATTATACCCAATGGATTTCAAGATGGATCGCGACGGCAAGGGAGCGAATCCCCGGGAGCATAGATAACTATGTGACCGGGGTGAGTGAACGCAGCCAACAAAGAGGCAACTTGAAAGATGACGGGTATATAAGAAATTAAGCATGTTACGGTAAAAAATTCATATAGTTAGAAAACGAGTTTAAAAAATGGATTTAATTGACTTAAGAAAATTAATATTAAATAGCTGATTTACCTTAAAAGAATTGCTTAAGATAAAGAGAAACTTTATTATTCTACACAAAGACGATCCTGATATTTATGATAAATATCAAAGCAAAACAGATTGTTTTTGTCAATATCTGTTACTTATAGGTGAAGAAGTCGCTATACCATTGATATATTCAACACTAATTAACTTATTTATAATATCCGGAATGTTTTTCAGTGGAAAAGCATATGGAATTCCATTGATGTTTTTTGTTTACTTATCAATAACAACATCAGCTTTATTCTATTTCAGCCACTCCGTTAACTGTAATTTCATAACAGGATTAAAATTAGCAACATGCTATATTCGTTTTAAAATAAAAACCGGATATATAAAATATATTTTCAAGCCCTATATTTAATTAAAAAATCAAAACAAAAGTCAAACCATATAACATAAAAACATAATTTTTAATCCTATAGAGGAAAAAATTTCCTATCATTTTATTAAAAATTTACTCATTTTTTGGTGATAATTTATCGTTCCGGCTGTTAATACAAGCTGGAAAATTTGCAAGAACAACTAACCTTCGAAAAACATGCCTAAATAAAGCATTTATTAAGCATCACAAAACAATAGTTATGTTATAATAAGTCATTATATCGAATAAATATTATTAGGTTAAATAAATGGATCTGGAGAAATTAAGAAAATTAACCCTCAGTAGTGGATTCACATTTAAAGAGCTTCTTATGCTGCAAAGGACCTTTAAAAATCTTGACGATGACGAAAGAAAATATGTAATAAAGTATTATACAAAAAGCGATAATATTTACAACGTTATAATAGTGCTTGCTGAAGATGCCGGCGATCCCGTATTATTTTTTGCTCTCATGTATGTAGGTTGCATAATAATGGAGATTTTCCTCTATGACGAAAATTCAATATCCTATTTATCATTAATATCGATCATTTATATCATTTTAACAATAATATGCATATGCTATAAATCTTTTTATCACCGCTATCGTTATAATTTTTTCACATGCATAAAATTAGTTATTTTCTATATTCGTCTCAAAATAAAAGAAAACTTCAAACAGTTATAAAGAATAAGTATTTTACGGTAAGCAATTTATAGAGTTAGAAAAATGAGTTTAAAGAAATGAACCTAATTGACTTAAGAAAGCTAATATTAAATAGTGGATTCACCTTAAAAGAATTACTTAAGATAAAGAGAAGCTTTATTATTCTACACAAAGACGACCCTGATATTTATGATAAATATCAAAGCAAAACAGATTGTTTTTGTCATTATCTGTTATTTATAGCTGAAGAAATCGCCATACCATTACTATATTTAACCCCAGTTTATTTATAATAACAGGCATGTTTTTCAGCGAAAAAACATATAGCATTTCATTGATGTCATTTATTTACTTATTCTTTGCCATTTCTGCTTTTATTTACTATAGCCTCTCCGTTAGCTGTAATTTAATCACAGGCTCAAAATTGTTAATTTTCTATATTCATTTTAAAATAAAACACAAATTAAATCGTTGAAACAATAAATTAAATATGATAAAAATAACCATACAATCAAATAAATAGAGCCAAAAAAAATGAACCTAACCGACTTAAGAAAATTAATATTAAATAGTGGATTCACCTTAAAAGAATTACTTAAGATAAAGAGAAGCTTTCTTGTCCTGCATAAAGATGACCCGCACATTTATGATAAATATCAAAGAAAAACAGATTGTTTTTGTCATTATCTACTATTTATAGCTGAAGAAGTTGCTGCACCATTAATAATGTTAACCTCAGTTTGTTTATTTATAATATCAGGTATGTTTTTCAGTGAAAAGGAATATAGTATTCCATTAATGTCATTTATTTACTTACTCTTTTTTATCTCATTCTCAATTTATTATAGCCTTTCCGTTAGCTGTAATCCCATCACAGGGTTAAAATTAGCAGCCTTTTATATTCGTTTTAAAATAAAAAATAAATTTCAATCGTCATGAAGTTTATTTATATCATCTATCAAAAGTTTGACTTTATATATACTACCAGA
This sequence comes from Photorhabdus sp. HUG-39, assembly GCF_963878365.1. NCBI lineage: Bacteria > Pseudomonadati > Pseudomonadota > Gammaproteobacteria > Enterobacterales > Morganellaceae > Photorhabdus > Photorhabdus sp. HUG-39. Next base: position 87,370 of record NZ_CAWNWY010000011.1, read on the forward strand.
TATTTGAATGGTTAAAATAGGATTTGGTGTTAACCGCCATTTTCTGGAAAAATCCGAATTAATATATCTGAACAATTTCCCTGCTCCCGGTTTAAGTTTAAACATTCCATATGTTCCATATGCACTCGCCACTAAATCAACTGAACTATAAGCAATATCAGCTATATCATCATCATAACCCAAAACATGAGAAATATATTGATAGCCTTCTCTGACCCAACCTATATCTTGATTTTCATAAAGAATTGGAGTAACAGATTCATAAGCATTATTAAGTCCATGAGCGAACAAAACAGCCCCCATTGACTGGACCGTTTTAGATCTTCGCAACTTACCTGAATTAAAAACTGCAAAGCCAGCAACTGACTGAACAATACCAGCAACAACCCCACCGCCTATTTTTGCGTATTTAACTACGCCCTGATCTTCAAATATATCGGTTACAATATATTTGGTATAATCCTTACGCCTTAAAGCCTGATATTCTTTTTCCGTTATTTCATATTCATCTTTTACTTCATAAACCAATCTCTTTTTTTCATTTACATCAAATGTATTTTTAAATTCACGTGTTTTTATATTAACAAAGTCATCAACTTCTTTTAAATATGACATTCGCAATTGGCTATCTTCTATAAAAAAGCTGGCAGCCAAGTGTGCTTTACGCTTCAATGACGAAGCGTAATTATTTAAATCATAAGAAAGATGAGATATCCCTTTCATAAAATCCTCAGTAAACGTTGTCTTCCCATATGCTATATGCACTGGTGCCGGACATAATATGTTCCCACGTTATTGATTTATACATCAAAGATAAACTCTCTTGTGGCTGGCATTCATTATGCGTAGATGAATTTGGATAAAAGCCATTCAATGCACAGATATATGCGCCAGTGAGTTTTATTTTATAATAGAGCTCTAAACCACCTTTAGTTGATGTTCTGTAAAAATAAAAAATACATTGCAGCGATTCTTTATTCGTTATAGCCAACCCCAGCAGAGGAGAAGATTTATCTATTGGCTTTCTTATCTCAACCGGCTGATGGTTAACATGTTGACCTCTGGTTATATTGGAAGTCAATTCATAAACAAATATATGGTCTTCATGACCAAGCTGACATGTATTACCAATAGAATCAACCGTTGAACATCCTTGTGATATCAAACCTTGCTTATCACCCTTAATTTCCAAATATACCCGTCATCTTTCAAGTTGCCTCTTTGTTGGCTGCACTCACTCACCCCGGTCTCATAGTTATCTATGCTCCCGGGGATTCGCTCCCTTGCCGCCGCGATGCATCTTGAAATCCATAGGGTATAGATTATATTCGCCATAGAAAACCATCAATTAGTCAACATTCAAAAACATGAATATATATTATCTTGAGAAGAAATATAATATAAGTATTGATTCTATTTTCGAAGAATGTGATAAATCTCATGGCAATAAAAATTTTGTTAACCATTTTGTGTTAGGAATAGAATTCAACTACTGTAAATATTCTACTTAAATCAACCTTGAAATCCAAAACAACTACGTATGATGAAAGTCATTGACAAGAAAATATTACGAGATATATTTACCTGAAATACTTAAAGTTATTATTCAAGAATAAAAAAATCAAAAAGAGCGAAATTCAGTATCAAGTAAAATAGAGGATGGCAGGTTAAAACCTGCCTCCTGCTTAGTTTGGTAAATAGTGAAACTCTTAAAATATGCTCCATGAAAGTTCAACTACCAATTCCAAAACTGCGATGTCACTTCAATTTCCGTGTTGTAAATAGGACTAAGATTGGTGACTATAATTTTATAGAAATAAACAGCGTTAACAGGTGCGAGAAGCGTTTTCGTCTCACCGGGGTAAACATCAATATAGTTATATTGATTATAATCGCCAATCGGAGGAGCCCAGTAATTTATCACCCTAATGGGTGCCGGGCCATTGTTTTTTATAATTGCCTCAGGATAGCTATTGGGAAATATTATATTTCCGTGCTTAAAGATTTCAAAAGATTGATTAGGGTTTATATATATAATTTTCGATGACATTTTATTTCTTCCTTATTATAGCTGTTATTTGTTGGCATATATATACCCGTCATCTTTCAAGTTGCCTCTTTGTTGGCTGCACTCACTCACCCCGGTCACATCGTTAGCTATGCTCCCGGGGATTCGCTCCCTTGCCGTCGCGATGTATCTTGAAATCTATAGGGTATAATCAGGTAATTTTACCTGTAAAATTTAACTTAACACTTTCCATGAACAGTTAAATATTGAAATTTATCAGTGAAGTAAAGGAAATACGATATACGAATTCATCGTATACGAGATTTCACTCAACAGAACGGAGGAGTTTCATATTTGCTAGCAATCAATATGGGTTATCAAATTATCCTGATAATTAACGCGGCAACACAATATTACTTTCAGCGAGTAGTCCCATATTGTTATACACAGCACAAGCCGCATCCACCAAATGCATAGCCAACGCAGCGCCGCTACCTTCCCCTAAGCGCATGTCCAAATGCAGGTAAGGCGCTAGTTGCAGGTGTTGCAACGCAATAATTGAGCCTTTCTCTGCCGATAAATGCGAAGGAATTAGGTAATGACGCACATCAGGAGCAATTCGACAAGCGGCCAGCGCCGCCGCGTAAGAAGGGAATCCATCCAAAATCACCGGCAATCCGGTAGAGGCGGCGCCAAGCATTACGCCCGCCATACCCACCAAATCATAACCACCAACCTTTGCCAATACATCAATGCTATCTCTGGCATCAGGCCGATTGATTTCAATCGCCTGTTGCACAACCGCCACTTTGTGATGCAAGCGTTCTCTAGGGAAGTTAGCCCCAACGCCTACGATCAGTTGTGGATCATTGTTCGTAAGAACGCTGACTACCGCCGCCGCCGGTGTGGTATTCGCCATACCCAATTCGCCCACACCAAACAGTTTCACGCCATTTGTAACCTGTTCCAGCGTTAAACGTGCGCTTGCCAATAACAAATCTTCGGCTTGCTGGCGGCTCATCGCCGGTCCATGAGCAATGTTGCCACTGCCACGCCCCATCTTCATATTCACTAATCCCGGCACAGGATCACTGTCAATGCCCACATCCACAACTTTAATATCCGCGCCCGCATTCACCGCCAGCACGCAAACTCCGGTGATCCCTTTCATCATGTTCTGCGCATGAATAGCCGTCGCTGACTTAGGCGATATGGTCACGCCTTCGTCATAAACCCCATGATCAGCAACCATCACGATAATCTGCTTACGATCAATATGATGGTCCGATAATCCCCGCATTCCGGCAAGTTGAATCGCCAAATGTTCCAGACGTCCGAAGCTACCTGTTGGTTTAACCAGCCCATTCAATCGAGTAGCAGTACGCGCCATCGCAACGTTATCCAACGGCACAATCGCATTAATGATCGATGAAAGTGTTTGCATGATGTTATTTCCGTGTCTCAAGCTGCCAGTCAGTCCGGTTATTAAATGTTCGCAAGGTAGTAAATCCATGTTGGATTTCCACGACACTGTATGTTCCTTGTTCAAAATGAAAGTGCCACATAGCAGCAGGCGGCATAGCCAACAGACGCGCCAGTAACAAGCCCAATACTCCCTGATGAGCAACCAGCAACAGATTATCCTGACTTTCTGGTGTCAACAGTTGCTGAACCACATTTTCTATCCGAGCCGCAAATGTCGGAAAGGTTTCACCTTCGGTCGGGGATGACTGTTGCCAATCCGCTAACCAGGCAGCCCAAGCTTCAGCGTCTTCATGCTGCAAATCGCGGTGGTGACGCATTTCCCATGCGCCAAAATGCATCTCATTGAGTTGAGTATCAATGGTAGCTGACAGCGAATGACCGGCCAGAATAATCTTCGCAGTATGACGCGCCCGCCGTAACGCGCTGCTTATCGCTTGCGAAAATGTCACTGCCGATAGATAGCGAGCAACTTGCCGAGCCTGATTTATCCCCGTTTCAGTCAACGCCACATCCGTCATCCCACAGAAAACACCGCTCAGATTCGCTTCTGTTTGACCATGCCGAACCAAAAATAGTCGCATTATCGTTACTCTACCTCAGATGTTTTTTAGAGCAGTTAATTCAGAAACACGTAGATTCAGACTCGTTTTTTAGCATGTTACCCCCATTCATCATAAAATGACTTGCGAATGTGTATCGTAGTACATGTCTCGCCAGCCTTTTTGCTAGATTGGGAATCATTGATTTAATACCGTTTTGGGTAGCGATTACCCAACGTTCATACTGTTGCGCTTCGGACTTTGTGCCGAAGCACTTACGAATATGCTTGCCCTTGCGGGCGAACATCAGCAAGGTACTTGCCCGCTATCCAGTTTGGATACACTCACAAAATGTCTACCAGAAATTTCACCCAAACAAATAACGAGCCACAGCTAATGCTAACCCAGCGGTACCAATTATGGTTGCAGCTAACCACTTCGTCTATGCACTGATTTCTTTATGTAGATCGCCTTTTGTCGCAAACTCTTCAGATCGAGTTGTTAGCTTGGTTAACTCTATCTTTATTTGCATGACATCTGATTCAAGACGCGCCACTCTTGGCTCTAAACTGCCGCCATCACCGCCATCATTACGGGTAGTATCCATATCATCACCCCCTTTACGTTTAGTACTATACCCGTTATCTTTCAAGTTGCCTCTTTGTTGGCTGCACTTAGCGAGAATAGGGGTTGGGTATTTTGCCAGGAAATTACTCACAATAGCGCCAGTAAAAACACCAACTCCCCGATTTCCACTGACGCGCCAAGGGTATCACCGGTCTGACCGCCTAAACGGCGGTGCAGATACAGTGCCAGCAACCCAATAACCAGCAATGTGATCACCAACGCCAACATGCCAGACCACCGCATCAGTAGAGCAATCAATATTGCCCCACTTAACAATGTCAATAGTGTCTGATAACCGTTAACCCGACCGATATAGAGATTCCCCAAGCCACTCCCTTCACGAGCACAACGCTGGCGGTACATTAATAAGATAATCGCACTCCTGCCGGCAACAGATGCGGCAGTCAAAACCATCAGCATAGGAGCACCACGCAGAGATAATTCACTCACCACCAGCACTTTCGCCAAAATAAGCAAGATCAATGCCAACCCACCATTTGTTCCCAAACGGCTATCACGCATAATCTCTAGCATCCTTTCCCGCTTACGGGCAGAAAACACGCCATCACAGGTATCCGCTAAACCATCAAGATGAAGAGCCCCGGTTAACAACGCCAGCGCTAATACGTAACCCAGCGCCGCCAAGGGCGTGCCACTCCAAGGAGCCAGCAAGGTAAAAACCGCCGCTGCAAGCACACCGACAATTAATCCAACCAATGGGAAACTCGCTATGCCACGCACGTACTGATCGATTTCTAATCCCTGTGTCCAGCGCGATGGTACCGGAATGCGAGTCATAAATTGTAAGGTGGCAAGAAACAGACGCAGGCTCATTTAACTTTTACCTCAATCCCCGATATCATCAGAAATACTTCACTGGCAGCCGCCGCCAGCCGCTGGTTAACCCTTCCAGCAATGTCGCGGAAATGGCGAGCCAGACGGTTCTCCGGCACAATGCCCATTCCCAGTTCATTAGTAACCAGATATATCGGGGAAGTCATGCAAGTACAAGCCGCTAACAGATCGCTAATTTGCTGCTGAATCCCCACCTCTAATACAGCAAAGTCCATTTGTTCAGGTGGTATCTCTCCAGCTTGCTCAAATAATAGGTTGGTAATTAAGGTGGTGATACATTCCAAGATAACCGCTTCTCCCGGTCGGGTTTGTGTCGTGATAACTGCACCGAGATCGCGATAACCTTCCCATGTACGCCAATGAGCCGGCCGATTTTCGCGGTGCAGTTGTATACGTTCGGCCATTTCACTGTCTGTCACTACGGCAGTCGCAATATACAATACCTGTTCACTCGCTTGTGCCACCAGCCTCTCTGCCAGCGCACTTTTACCACTTCTAGCCCCCCCAGTGATTAAGATCACGGAGCCGAACCTTGTCGATGAGTTTTCATACACTGATAAATCCGTTCTATATCCAGATGTTCACGCATGGCTTTCGCCAGAAGGTCAAACTGCGTCTGTTTGTAGTGAGTATAATCCAATGTTTCCCCTTGATAAGCCGCCAATCCTTTACGCCAACGCAAAGTATTAAGCAGCGCACGGGTAAAATTAGCACTATCAAACAAGCCATGAATATAACTGCCCATCACATTGCCCTCTCGATTAACCGCGCCATCACACCAACCACCAGATTGGCCGTTACGCTCGGTAATACAGGCAAACGGGGTGGCATCCGCTCCCAGTAACGAGCTGCCCATATGAATTTCATAACCGCGAATAGGCTGTTCAATGCAATCTGACAACAAGCCCGGCAATGCCAACAAGCAATGACCATTTATTCTGGTTGTCACTTTTTCATGGGCAAATCGGGTTTCCATATCCAGCAATCCAAGACCATCCATCTGTTCAATCCCCGATTCCACACCATCAATGATCCGTTTCCCCAGCATTTGATAACCACCGCAGATACCGATAACAGGAACACCAGCCTGATGTGCCGTTAACAAGGCATCCGCTAACCCGTTCTGTCTCAGCCATTGCAAATCTCCCAATGTGTTTTTGCTACCGGGCAAGATAATCAGATCCGACGGCTGTAACGCGGATGGTTGAGTCACATAGCGCAAGCGAACATCCGGCTGCACCGCCAGCGCGTTAAAGTCAGTAAAATTAGCAATATGAGGCAAACGAATCACGGCAATATCCAGCGCTTTTTCTGTTGCGCCATCATATTTGCCGGTTTGTAGCGCTACGCCGTCTTCATCTTCCAGATCAATATTCAACCAAGGCATGACACCCAATACAGGCACTCCAGTTAAAGCTTCAATCTGTTTAATACCCGGCAGGAGCAGGCTGACATCACCTCGGAATTTATTGATGATCACCCCTTTTACCCGCGCTTTCTCCTCCGGGCGTAACAGTGCCAATGTGCCATAAATGGCCGCAAATACGCCGCCGCGATCGATATCCGCTACCAACAACACAGGGGCATCCACCATCTCCGCCATTCCCATGTTAACAATATCTCGATCTCGCAGGTTAATCTCCGCCGGACTGCCAGCCCCTTCCAGCACAATGACGTCATATTCACGAGCCAGACTGTGAAAAACTTCACAAATTTGCTGCTGTAAACTGGGCTTGTACTGGTGATACTCCACCGCATTCATGCTACAGGCCACTTTTCCCATTAACACCACTTGCGCCTTACGCTCGCTGGTGGGTTTAAGCAATACCGGGTTCATCCGTACATCAGGTTCGATACCCGCCGCCTCTGCCTGAAAAATCTGCGCCCTGCCCATCTCTTCACCGTTACTAGTGATACCAGAATTCAACGCCATATTCTGTGATTTAAACGGCGCACAGCGATAACCATCCTGAACAAAGATACGGCACAATCCTGCAACCAGTACACTTTTCCCAACATCGGATGCTGTACCCTGCAACATTAAAGACAAGCCCATCATGCTATCTCCTTTATATTGGTGTAGCAGAGCAAAAAGCTGCTCCTCAGTTTTTACAGCCGCGATTCCATTCGCCATGCAGCTTTAGCTGCCTTTCCGGCACTTATTTCTCAGTATGCCACTGTTTATTCACTAGAATGGTGGAGAAATAAGGTAATTTTTGATCGGCGTCTATCTGATCCAAACGGCGCCAGCACTGTTCACTTGGTAATGTCGCATCCGCCATCAATAAAGCATGTTCAAACAAATTCAGACGCGCCAACAACGCACTCACGGTGGTAAAACGGTTATAAATTTTCATCAACACCACGCAATCATGCGTTTGCAGTGCCTGCTCCAGCTCGGCTTCCGGCGCAGTACAAGACATTATCGCCATTGATTGCTGTTCCATCGCCAGTGGTAATACGGTACGCGCGGCAATCGCAGCAAAAGAGGTGATGCCAGGGACAATTTCCAACCACTCTTGCCGACCAATTCTCGCCAGCAAAAAGACCCAAGTACTGAACAACATGGCATCACCCAACGTGATAAAACCCACTTGCCGCCCTTGTGCTACTTCATCTTGTAACTGTTGCGCGACTTCATCCCATACCGCCTGTTTCTCTTCGCCATTACTGTTCATCGGAAAATGGCAGGTGCGAATTTCCGTGTGGGGTAGCAGGTACTCACGCACAATGGAGAGCGCCAGACTATCTCCTCCTTTACGCCCGGCAGGGGCATAAAGCACATCAAGGCCAGCGAGTATTCGCGCTGCACGCACGGTCACCAAGTCACTCGCTCCCGGACCAACGCCTATAGCATAAAGTTTTCCATTCATCACACCACCTCCCGCTGATCTGCCTGTAATGCATCTGTCAAGTGTTGAACGAACATTTGGCGAATTAATGGATTTTCACCTAATCCCTGTAACCAAGATTGCGTTTTGATCCCAACAGATTCCAGTTGAGAACGCCACGAATCCGGCTCGTCCGATGCCATATCGTTAATCGCATGATCACCGGCCACCAGCATTAGCGGCATTAAATGCACTTTACGTACCGCCTGTCGCCGCAAGCGGATAATGATATTGTCGATTTCCGGGTAGCTCTCCACCGCGCCAACCAATGCCGGGAAATTATGGGAACTCATCAGGTGATCAAGACACGCATAGGCAGAAAAAGCATGATGACTGGCGCCGTGCCCCATAAATACCACGCGTTCATCTTCAGCTAATGGCGGCATCTGACTTTTCAGGGCAATAAGCAGTTGTTGATAATCGGCAAAGCTATTAAGCAGCGGTGTGCCTACGACTAATCGTTGGAAATGATCACTGAAGGTACGCACTTCACTGACAATCTTTTCATATTCATCACCGTTGATGACATGGAGGGATTGAATAGCCACATCCTGATACCCTTCATTGACCAAACGCTCCAACGCCTGACGTGGGTTATCCACCTGTAAACCATCACGTTTTTTTAATTTACGGATGATCATCTCTGAGGTGAATGCACGATATAGATCGCGATCACGGTAAGCTGCTGCCAATTGTTGTTCACAGACATCAATATTCTTTTGCCGGGTTTGATGATAGCTGGTACCAAAGCTAATGATTAATAATGCTTTTTTCATTTTATTGCCCTCATTATTCCTGCCAACTGGCTAGGTGTTGGACAAACTCATCCAGCGAACTAATCTGCTCTCCTTCATCCCCCTGTAAAGTCTGTGTAGGACGGCACACCACAATACAGGGAATATTGAGTGCCAGACAGGGGGCCACTTTCTGTTGATATCCCCCCTCGGCCCCAGACTCTTTTGTGATCACCACATCAGGGTGACAAAATTCATACACTGCATGATTGAATTCAGCCGTAAATGGCCCACGCAACGCGATAATATGATCGACCCCCAATCCTAACGCTTCGCACTGAATCAATACCTCAGCGGTCGGCAATACCCGCACCAACAACGTTTTTCCCGGTAGTAAACGCTGATACAACTCCAATTGCTTACTGCCGGTGGTGAGCAAGATCCGTTGCCCTAGTGTCCGGGCAACGTCGCAAGCCGCCTCGATACTATTTACTTTGTGCAACAGTGGATGGCTCAGTAAATCAATCTCACTGGGACGCTGATAACGAGTAAGCCGCAGTGACAAGCGACGACAAGCTGTGAGCACATTTTGGCTTAGTGCATCTGCATAAGGATGAGAAGCATCAATCACCCAACGTACCTTATGCTGATCAAAGTAATCCACCATAGCCTCGGCATCCATTCGCCCCACCACCACCTCTCCTTGAATATCACCCGCCAGTTGTTTCCCTGCATCCGTAGCAACAGAGAGACGATAACGCGCTCCTGCTGCGTCTAGTGCCTGACAGAGCAACCGGGCATCGCTGGTACCACCGAAAACATGGATAGCCGGATGGCTCATAATTCATACCCCCGTGGCGTGATCATCAATCCATCACGGCAATAGGTTGTTTGATTGCCAACGATTACCAGACTGGTCATATCTACCGGGGAGAAATCCATCTCGCCGAAAGTAGTGATCCATTTATCCTGTTTTTTACGTCCCGCCGCTTTTACTACGCCAACCGGCGTCTGTGCTGCTTTCCACGGCCGCATAAGGTCAAATGCTTTGGCAAGATGCCCTTCCCGGCCACGGCTACGTGGGTTATAAAAACAAATAACAAAATCGGCTTGTGCGGCGGCAATAATACGTTTTTCAATCATCGGCCACGGCGTTAACAGATCACTTAAACTGATATGACAAAAATCGTGCATCAACGGTGCGCCCAACAACGACGCCGCGGCAATACTGGCGGTGATCCCGGCGACCAACTTAACTTCAAGCTCACATTGTTGCTGGCAAACCAATTCCAGCACTAAACCCGCCATGCCATAGATTCCCGCATCACCGCTGCTGATCAAAGCGACTTTACGGCCGGACAATGCCAAATCGATCGCCTTCTGGCAGCGCTCAATCTCCTTGCACATACCGGTCTTAATCACTTCTTTATCCATCGTTAGATGTTTAACTAAATGGGTGTAGGTTTTATAGCCGACAATAATTTCAGCTTCGCGGATCGCCTCAATGGCCTCCTGTGTCATCATGGATTCATTGCCTGGTCCAATACCGATTACTGTTAACATGATTGTGATACCCCCAAAGTGATAGTAACGCCCTGCTGACGCAAGGTCCGACCAACCAATTTTCCTTCGCTCATCAACCAGGCGACAGGCTGCGAAACACTGCCAACCCCTACCGTCTGGCGTACAAAATCGGAAGCAGGAAAACGTTGTTCATGAAGACTTAACTCATTAACACTGAACAACTCAAATGGTACACGCCAACGCTGTGCAAGCTGATTTAGCGCCGGTTCATCCTTTTTAATCACAACACTGCCGATGGCACGTAACGCCATCAGATCGAAATGGTTTTCCGCCATCTGCTGCTGCAATAGCTCAATCACTGTTTGCAATGGCGTATCCCGGCGACAACCGATCCCGGCCACAACACGCTTCGGCACCAGTTTGTAAACCGGTAGAGACAATTCCGGCAATGAATCTCGCAATGTGATACACACCAGCGCATCCAGCGCTGGTAATGTCTCTAGACACGCTACCGGGACAAAACCCCGGGTATCACACCGCCCGCGTTCACTAAGTAGTGGCTCATCCCACCACAGCCCTACTTTCTGATCACTGACCAGCATTTGATTTATCACCTTCACCACATGGCGAAAATCCTGCATATTGGCATCTAATTGAGTGGCAAGGGTGTCCAATGCCGCCATCCCGTTAACATCCGTGGCGGTTGTAATCACCGGGTCAGCGCCTAACAACTCCGCCAAATGGTGAGTCAATGCATTAGCGCCACCCACATGACCGGATAACAGGCTAATAACATGCTGACCACCTTCATCAATCACCACCACGGCGGGATCATGCATTTTGTCGTTTATGAGTGGCGCAAGCATGCGTACCGTGATGCCAAGCGCCGCCACCACGACCAACGCTGAATAGTGTTTAAATGCCTCGCGCAATGTATCGCCAAAGCTGCCATTAAAAGGCGTAAACCCCGGCTCCAACAACTTTTCGCTGGTAAAACAGGTCAGAGGAAGATGAGTTTTCAACCGACGTACCAGTCTGACCCCTCCCGGCGTCAGACAGAATACGGCTATTGATTCATGCCCGGCGATATTCATGGCTAAACCCCGCATCGTAAAGCTTGGAATAGTGGTACTCCTCTCCCAAAAAAGCGCCGACCAGAATCAAAGCAGTTTTACGAATACCCGCCGCCTGTACTTTTTCAACGATATCCGCCAACGTACCGCGCACAGTTAGGCTTTCATCCCAGGTCGCTTTGTATACCACCGCGACCGGCGTCGTTGCCGGATAGCCGCCAGCTTGAAGACGCGCAGCCACATGTCTCATTTTCTGTACAGAAAGATAAATCGCCATTGACGTTTGATGAGCAGCGAAAGATTCCAACTGTTCGAGCGGCGGTACCGGAGTACGCCCTTCAATTCGAGTAATAATCAAGCTTTGCGCCACTTCCGGTACGGTGTACTCCACCCCTAATTGCGCTGCCGCCCCAAGAAAAGCACTGACACCCGGTATCGAGACAAAACTGATGCCCGCATCGGTCAAAACTTCCCCTTGTTCGCGTATGGAACCGTACAACGAGAGATCGCCGGTTTGTAGCCGCACCACCAATTTACCCGCACGTACACCATCGACCATCAGTGCAACAATCTGTTCCAACGTCAGGCCGGCGCTGTCATGACACTCAGCCTCCGGCGGGCAATAATCCAACAGTTCGGTATTAATCAGTGAACCGGCATAAATCACTACCTGTGCCTGTTGCAGTAAACGGTAACCTTTTAAGGTGATCAACTCCTTATCACCGGGTCCGGCCCCGACAAACCACACTTTTCGCGGATCAAAATATTCAGACATCGATCTTCTCCTTGTAACAGGAAATTAGATAAGTCGGATTATTCGGTTTGAAATAGTGACCAGTACCCAGGGACGCCAGAGTAGATGCTTGTAGCTGTATACACTCCAAGTTACTGATCTGACAGGTCCGCAAATGTTCCAGTGCATCATTTAGGTTATTCAACAAAATGAAAGTCAGTACCAAGCGGCCACCGGGGTACATGTGATCCAGTGCCCAATCGATCAAAGCGGTCAATTGCCCGCCACTGCCACCAATAAATACGGCATCCGCCATCACATCCGATGCTAACGGAGCCTCTCCTGCAATAATCTCCACATTATGACAACCTAGTCGTTGGCGATTCTCCTCAATCAAGACCAGTGCTGCCGGGTTGCGTTCAATGGCAGTAACGGTCAGCGCCGGGAAGCGTAACGCCGCCTCTAATGCCACACTGCCCGTACCCGCCCCCACATCAATCAATTGGCTAGCATCATTCAGTTCCAGCCGCTCCAGCGCCAATGCACGTACAGGTTCTTTGGTCATCGGCACTTTCTGTCCGCGTAAAAATTCATCATCTCTCATTTAGGATCACCACCACATTCATGTCATAGTCAGTCGCCACCGCTTCCGGCCGCAGACGGTGAATACGCTCATTAGGCAAAGAGAGGTTTTCACCAATAATCAATGTACGGTTCAGGCCACGCTCAATAATGGCCTGCGCAATTGCCCGCGGGCCGACGCGCCCATCAGTTACCATGCCTACTTTGTCGTGTTGCAGAAGCCAGCCAAAATCCGGGGTACGCCCGTGACTGCTGGTCAGATAAATATCGTTCATATCCAGTGCAGCTTTGGCACACAGATACTGAATTGAACTGATACCCGGAATGATGCGCAGATCCTCTGCGGTAAAATATTCAGACAATAATTTGCCAATGCCATATAACAGCGGGTCACCAGACGCTAATACCACAATCCGGCGTGTACTGTTGTTCTGTAGCCAAGCAAGCAAACCAGCAAGATCAGCATCCACTACGCGGGTTTCATGAGTAACGCCGCTAAATATCTCCAGATGGCGTCTACCACCAACCAATACCTCCGCCTCAGTGATATAGTGCTGTGCCTGCGGTATCAGATACGCTGTATCGCCGGGACCAATTCCCACTACGGTGATCATCGCATTGCCTCCAAAATGTCATTTAATGGGCGACTAGTGCCAAGTATCTGATTATCAAAGGAGAACATGATGGCATCACAGCGCGGCGGGTTAACCGCAAAACGCAACATTTCACTCATTCGTTCACAAATGCGTTCGGCAATACGGTCATAAACCGCTTGCAAGCCGTGTTCTGCAATCAGTTCCATTGCGGCTTCTGTGGTATCGCAACGACTCACCTCTAACAGCATTTCCTGCGACGCCCCCATCAGTGCCAGATAAGCAATTAACGTTTCCATGCGGCCATCAGCAATATGACTGTGGGTATGGAAAATTCCTGCGGCCACTTTCACCAGCTTGCCGGGGTGTCCCACCAACATGATATGGCGGAACCCAAGCCGCACCGCTTCCTGCAACATGTAACCCACGAAGTTACTCATGGTTACTACTAGCTGACCATCAAGCCCCAATTGTTCACGCACAAAACGTTCACCATGATTGCCCGGCACCAGAATGACCTTTTCAGCACCCGCCGAACGTTTCATTTCCAGTTCTATCGCCAACGAACGTTTCCAACTCTCTTCCGACATTGGCGTGACGATACCAGTGGTGCCAATGATGGAAATGCCGCCCAGTATCCCCAATCTCCCGTTGTAAGTTTTCTTTGCCCGCTCTTCACCTTCCGGCGCGAAAATTTCCACCTCCGCGCCCCGTAAAGGACCGATAGCCTCCCGTACCGCTGCCTCAATAGTCTGACGCGGTGTACGATTAATGGCCGAGCTGCCTACTGGCAATCCCACACCTTTGCGGGTAACCGTACCCACGCCTTCCCCGCCCCGCAGATGGATCTCACCGTGATCGCACAAGGTGACACGAGCAAAAATCAACATGCCATGAGTGGCATCCACATCGTCGCCACCGTCTTTACGAATAGCAGCAGTCGCCTGCTGCCCTTCAATCAGCGGCTGTTCAACATTAAGGCGTAATGTCACACCAGAAGGGGTAACAATAGAAACGTGATCGATAACTTGCTGACGCAGCACCATTAATGCGGCAACCTTGGCGGCAGCGGTAGCACAGGAACCCGTGGTATAACCTTTGCGATACTGCTTACCGTTATGCCAGATGCTGTCTAGTTGCATGGTGTCACTCATTGTGCCTCCTGCAATCGGTACAGAATGGCATTGATAATCGCCGCCGCGATATTACTTCCCCCTTTACGGCCTGCGGCGGCGATATAAGGCAGTTCACTTTGCATCAAAGCGGCTTTCGATTCCGCCGCACCGACAAAACCGACAGGCACCCCAACCACCGCCAATGGTGAAGCCTTCCTTTCCAACAAACGGAACAAGGCGGTTGGAGCGTTACCGAACACGAAGATTTTGTCCCCTTCTTCCGCCAGTGCGACATCTACCGCAGCCATAGAACGCGTGATACCCTGCGCTTTCGCCATCGCGACCACACGCGGATCACTGATATAGCAACGGCATTCACACCCCATCTGATGTAACAGTGCTTTGTTGATACCGGACTGAGCCATCGTCGTATCGGTATACAAAGTGCATCCCCGACTCAATGCTTCTGTAATGCGGGCCAGCACACCCGGCGAGAACCATAAAATATCCAACCAGTCAAAATCTGCGGTGGTGTGGATCACCCGTTTAATCACTGCTTCTTGCATTTCATCAACAAAACGGTAATCGGGCCGCTCACTAGCAATAATATCGCCAATGATTGCGAAGCTATTCTGTTCAATTTGCTGAGGTTTCTGGAGGTAGTTCATATTGTTGCCCTTTTTTAAGCCATGCCGACCAACAGTAAGCGCAACAGCGCAAACAACAGTAAGGCCAGTTGCGAAGCTATCATCATCAAATGGATACTGAGCGGGATATCCGTCAGCGCGATTTTACGGCGTTCATCACCCATCCAGGGTTTATCTACTCGTTCACCAAAATAACAATTCGGGCCGCCAAGGCGGATACCCAACGCTCCCGCCACCGTCGCTTCCGGCCAGCCACAGTTAGGGCTGCTATGCTGATAGCGATCACGCCAGCCAATACGTAGTGCCTGACGAAAATCAAGTCGAATGAAGCAAGCAGACGCACTCAACAACAGCCAACTCAACCGCGCCGGTAACCAGTTTGCTAAATCATCCATACGAGCGGAAACATACCCAATCGCGCGGTATTCCTGAGTTTTGTATCCCACCATTGAGTCAAGGGTGTTAACCGCTTTATAAGCCATTGCCAATGGCGCACCACCAATCATTAGAAAAAACAGTGGAGCAATAACCCCATCAACGCTGTTTTCCGCCACCGTCTCCACCACCGCGCGGGTGATTTGCGGTACATCTAGTTGGGAAGTATCGCGCCCGACAATCCGCGACAATTGCTGACGACTCTCATCCAATGAGCCTTGTTGTAATACCTCATGTACCTCTAGCGCGGCGTCACTCAGACAACGGCCAGCCAACAGGGTATAAATCATCCACACTTCAACCAGCCAGCCGACCCAAGGATGAATGAGGTTCATCAGCCACAGACACCCCCAACTCACCAACCAAGTCAGCCCCACAACCACTATCCATAGCCCTGCTCCACCAACTTTCAATGCACGTTCACTGTGACAACAGCGCCGAACCGCCCGCTGTACCACAGAGATCAGCTTACCAATCCAACGCACCGGATGAGGCCAATGCGGCGGATCACCTAACCAGCTATCGAGCAAGAAAGCAGCAAACCAGGCAGCAAGTGTCACAATAGCCTCCTTGCAGACCTCAACCAGCGATCAAGCAGACTAGGGCGCTGAGCAAAATGGATATGAAGATAACTAGCCAGTGTCTGCTGTACCTGATAGCCTCCGGCCCATTGCTGTATTGCCATCCCGTCACGCCATTTAGTACAGTCAAAAACTGAAGGCACTGAGCTGATAAAATCAGAATAATGAAACTCGTGGCCCCGTAAAATCTCACCTTCTGCGGCCAGCAAAGTGTCAAAACGGGCCTGTGCCTGACAGTAACCAAAGCGCATCAACCGCGTACCCATATGGCTTTCCCCCGGCAGAATACCGGCCATCTGGTGGCTCGCTCCCTCGCCATCGGTCAACGATTTACCAAGGTACATCAGGCCACCGCATTCAGCATAAATGGGAACTTGACGACAATGCGCATCCTGTAAAGCTTCCCGCATGGCACTATTGGCGGCCAACTTAGCGGCATAGATTTCCGGGTAGCCCCCACCGAGATAAATCATCTGACAATCGGGTAAACGGCGATCATGCAGTGGACTAAAACGGTGAATACGCACCCCCACCTGTTCCAACATCTCCAGATTATCAGGGTAATAAAAATTAAAGGCTTCATCATCTGCCAGCGCTAACGTCAAGCCATCAGCCAATGCGGGATCAGGCAATGATGGTGCCTCACCCTCGGGTAAAGTAGGACAGTCACAAAGCGCCAACAGACGATCAAGATGGATATGCGCCTCTACCTGCTGGGCCAGCCGCTGCCAGCGAGCATCATTGTCAGCCTGCTCTTGGGCAGGAATCAGGCCAAGATGACGAGACGGTAACGACACATCCTTCATCACGGGCAAACGTCCTAGCACCGGCACACCACAATAATGTTCAATCGCATGACGAATAAGTTCGAAATGATTTTCAGAATTGACGCGGTTAACAATGACACCCGCAATCGTTAAAGAGGGATCAAAACGGCAAAAACCCAGAACAGTTGCGGCAACAGAAGTCGATACTGCCTTACCGTCCACCAACAAAATCACCGGGCATCCCAACTGCTTAGCCATTGCAGCGCTACTGCAATAGTTTGGGTTGGTACCATAACCATCATACAACCCCATCACACCTTCAATGACCGCGACATCAGCATGACGCATATGCTGATTATAAAGACCATTAAGCGTCGCTGTTGGCAGCATAAATGCATCAAGATTACGAGATGCTACGCCACACACAGAGCTGTGCCAGCCGCTGTCCAGATAATCCGGCCCCACTTTAAACGGCTGGACAGTCAACCCTCTCAACATCAATGCCCGCAAAATGCCAAGGGTAACCGTAGTCTTACCACAGCCACTACCCGTACCCGCGATAACAAATGCCTTCCTACCTGACCATTGCATAGAAAATTCCCGATATGTCGATCGGAAAAGGAGCGCCCATAAGACGTGCCAACACTGCGCACACCACTTGGATGACAACTCGCTTCCCACCGAAGGAGTTAATGTCTCGTGCCTGTCAGGTCGGTCTTCTGGCTTAGCGTCACCCTTCCCCGCAACCTTCCCAGTCTTTCCGACCAGTGGCATCAGCGGAGTTGTCAGCATCACAGCAGCGGGGGCTGCGGAGGATTTTCACCTCCTTCCCAACCACACCATTAAGGTGCGGTATTAACCTAACGGCGGTTTATACCCGTCATCTTTCAAGTTGCCTCTTTGTTGGCTGCACTCGCTCACCCCGGTCACATAGTTATCTATGCTCCCGAGGATTCACTCCCTTGCCGTCGCGATGCATCTTGAAATCCATAGGGTATATAGGGTTTATTTATTTTTAACGTGGTCTACTTTTAAAATTATTAAATTATTAGATAACTAATGATATATATTCATTTTCACCATAATAACCTTATTAAATGCATTGAATTAAAATGTAGATCAAATATATATTTCCCATACCAATAAAGCGGCTAATTTTATTATTTTCGGTGATGAACTTATGCGTTTCATAACAAAAATCGCCGTCAATCTGGTGATAAAGATAGTAACAACACCGCAACAGATTAATCGTTGATCATAATCAACTATCTATTCATATCGTATAAGCTTATGATGTGTTTATGCTGCTTACACCATTGGTATAACCAAATCATAATGAGAATTTTCCATGTTATTAGATACTGCTGTACCTCGCATTATTGGCGCCTGTTTTTATTACTCACCGAAATCAGAACAAGTCCGCCCACTAATTCCATTGCTTATCGATATTGATAAATTATTTCCCTGGTCAAATAACCGCACAATAGAAAATCTGACGAAAAAGCTCGCTACCTTCTCAGTCGAATCTCTACAATATGACTACTCCATCTTGTTCGAAGGGCAAGGTGTTATGCCAGCCCCACCTTGGGGATCGGTTTATCTGGACAGAGAAAACGCGTTATCAGGTGAAAGCACGCTGGCTTACCGGGAATTTCTGACAAAACAGAATATCGTCATGTCCAGTAAACAACGGGAACCCGAAGATCAATTCGGTTTGATGTTGCTGGCCTTAGTTTATATTTTAGAACAAGGGCATAAACCTGCTGCACGTACATTGTTAGAACAGCACTTACTACCTTGGGCTTACCGTTATCTGGAATTGATGCAGACAACCAAACTAGAAAATGATTTTTATCCCATTTTAGCCACTATTGCTATTGACTATTTAAAAACACTGCAAACTGAATTAAAACTCATTCCGGCAAGACTAGAATTATTTTGCTAACACTTTTATTATTCCACAACAAATGCTCTGGGTGATAAATTTAGTAACAACTCATAAATATACACTCTCCCGGAGTTCAACTCTCATTTAATCAACTCATCCTTTATAACAACGAATTTATACCAGAAAAACCTTTATAGTCAGTTCTCGTTCCATTGAACGTTATAGCTCTATTGCAGTATATAAAACTATTTGGCTGATTTTTATGTTATTTATTATTGGCTATGGATAACAGGCACCCAATAGAATGATCTTATGCGCTAAAAAAACTGTCTATTAATTCATAAATTAGTAAACATTAAATACTCATATAGAGGATTTATTAAAGCTCTAAAAACACTTAGCGATAATTTTTTCTTCATTGAATGTCTGTTTCCATTACATGGAAAGATTAAAAATGTAAACAACATGAGGTAAAAACATGAGAAAAATTTTTTTAGCTACACTTATTACAGGGATTGTGTCAACAAGTTATTTCGCACACGCACTTCCCGAAAATAACAGCGAGCATATTGCTGATCTACAAGACAATACCAGTAACGAAGCTCCACTATTAAAATCCACCGATCCGGGCGCTGAGCGATTTAAGCATGTCGGAAAACTAAGCGGTCGCGGCCAATGTACCGCAACACTTATTGCCGGTTCAGAAACCCCTGATGCCAATCAACAAGCACTTATTCTTTCCGCGGGCCATTGTTTTGATTCTTCATTAGATACCAATGAAGTCATCATTGATCAACCTGTAGGCCCAGGTTGGACATACACGCCAAACTACTTCATTGACTTAATTAATGAACACCAACCTGTTGATGTTGATAGGGTTTTATACGCAACAATGAAAGGCGGCGACCTTGCGGTTTTCAGACTTAAAGCAACGTATGGTGAGTTGGCAAAGCGCGGAATACTGCCGGTAACCTTACAAAAAGATCATGAACCATCGGCATTAGAATTAACCAGCCAGCAGATTGAACTTGCTCATATTCCGGTCAATGGCATAGAGAGTGATAAACGTTATCTACGCTATTCGGCTTGCAACATTACTGGAAAAGCCTCGCTTGTGTATGAAGGTATATGGGCTTGGTCTCCGGCCGCAGCTGTTAATTGCGCGGGTGTTTCGGGAGGAACTTCGGGTTCACCGGTTATGTTAAAAGATCAATCCAAGATAATTGGTGTATTAAATACCACCGTCGATCGAAGTTACTCGGGTTGCGGTCTTAATCGGCCTTGTGAATTTATTATCGATCACAGTTTCTCTCGTGCAGGCGCCAGTTATTATATGCCTATTGATAAAATTGCACGTGCATTTACTTCTGATGGAAAACTGGATTTAAGTAAATTTGACGATGGAAAAGGGATCACGATTAACGCCAGCGGCCCATTGATTACGAAGGGCACAGTTAACAACAAACCTGTCACCTGGAATTTACGCCTTGTAGAGAAAGGTTTTGATAATATTAGCTATAAAAGAGGGCTTGCGAGTAATATTGATTGTACCGATCCTAAAGGATACAGCAAACCTATTCCAGTCACGACACAACCGTTGGAAAAACTTACCGTTCCTTCCAAAGAAGGGATTTATACCATGTGTGTCATTGGGCAATATTCTGCAAATAAACGCTGGCAGAGTACATCTAATGCATCAATAAAATTACGTGAAATTGACAACACCCGTCCGGGAGTAAGACCGGGTTCGACATTACTTTTTGAAACAGATGATAGTTGGGTTGTCGACGCTAGGTTTAGCCCTTGGGAAGTTGTTGATATACGTTATAAGGCCGGCCCAAGAAAATCGACAAAATGCGATGATTATAAAGATTACTCTATTTATAGAAGAGTACCGATTACTCTTAAAAAGAAAGACTCACCAGTACGCTTTTGTATGTATGGCTTAGATCAAGCAGGCAACATAGGTGCAATATTTTTTGAGGACTTTGGAGAACAAAAATAAATTTTTAAAATGGGCCTGCATTTGCACTGAGAAATCCCCACAAACTCAGCGCTAATAAATCAAAGCCCTATTTCGATAGATTTTGGCAAAATGGTTTAATACATTGTCGAGAGCTATCACTAGTAAAATTAGCGGAGAATGTCGTAAGATATTCTCCACCATACCGCTGACAAACCTCGTTGAAAATAACGGGGTTTGTTTCTTTTATTATGAATCATAATGCCATCCATTTTCCTCATTAACCCGATGTAATCCTCCACCAAGGCGTTATTTTCGCTTATCCTGCAATAAAATGCTCGCTCTCCTGAGATAAAAACAACACAGCATTGCGACCAGCAAGGCTATCTTCTTAATATTTTGGGCTATAGATAACAGAACAGCCATTATTGTGGCAATACAATGGGGCAACTAATTCGCGGATAAATTCGAAATTAATAGCGGCATCGACTTGACGGACTATACCCGTTATCTTTCAAGTTGCCTCTTTGTTGGCTGCACTCACTCACCCCGGTCACATAGTTATCTATGCTCCCGGGGATTCGCTCCCTTGCCGCCGCGATGCATCTCGAAATCCATAGGGTATAAATGATTTTTAGGAACCAGCTCGTCAAGCGAGAGTGTTTCTGGCGGGAAAGTCTGGAGAGTGGGTGTTCTTAACAAGATGGCAAGCCCCGTTTAGTGAACGGCACTGAATTAAAACAGAGTACCGGATAAAAAAACCAGCACTTTGTCAATAATCTGATATTATTTCATCAAAAAAATGTTGTTGCGCAATGATCGACACGTGTTATGCTGTCTCTCGTAACGCAACAGGACTCAAACAATGATTAAAAGTTGGAAGCATAAAGGGCTACGAAAGTATTATGAGAAGGGAACCACGGCGGGAATTGTTGCACACCACGCTAACAGGCTAGACCTACTGTTAAACGCATTAGATTTAGCAAGCGGCCTGAATGATTTAAGTTTACCGAGTTTTCAACTTCACCCACTTACAGGAGATCGAAAGAGTATTTGGGCGGTAAGCGTATCGGGTAACTGGAGGTTAACTTTCGAATTTAACGATGGTGATGTTTATATACTGAACTACGAGGACTATCATTAATGACTAAACGTATGCCACCCCATCCGGGGCGCTATATCTCTGACGAGATAGAGCACTTAAATATTAGTCTTAGAGCGCTTGCTCGTGCACTGGATGTCTCACCGTCAACTATTGGGCGTGTTGTTGAAGGTAGCGCGGCAGTAACGCCAGGAATGGCCGTTCGTTTAGCCAACGTGATCGGCAGTACGCCGGAAATGTGGCTGAGACTCCAGGAAGCGTATAGCTTGGCACAAGTTAAACAGGAAATAGATTTAACTCGTCTCACTCCCCTGTTTACGCCAATACCTTAACATGGCGGCAAGCTCCGTCTGGTGAACGGAGCTGAATTAAAACAGAGCGCCGGATAAAAAAACCAGCACTTTGTCAATAATCTGACGGAGAATGTCGTAAGACATTCTCCGTAATATCAAATAAGAAATAATTCGTCTCGATTTAAGGCTATTTGCCTGATATCTCAGGTGAAGCCCTTTATTTTCAGCATTGTATACCACTAGCCAAAAGATTATCGTACTCAGCGTGGCTAATAAACTCAGGACGGATTTTTCAGAGCGTTTGCTGATTTTTTCATTTTTACTGACAAATATCAATTCAATTAAAACGTCTCAGTTTTTTCAAGTTTAATATGATAAACATCACCTATACCCTATGGATTTCAAGATGCATGGCGACGGCAAGGAAGCGAATCCCCGGGAGCATAGATAACGATGTGACCGGGGTGAGCGAGTGCAGCCAACAAAGAAGCAACTTGAAAGATGACGGGTATATAATCATATTAATACAACAAACATACAGATGATGTTTTTATAATTGATGGAATTATTTTGAAATTAGATAAAACCAATTTGTTATTATTTACATAATAAACCACATCCGTAAAAGATGCATTCACAAACATTTCATCAGGATGTGCATTTAAAAAAACAATTCAACAGATAAAAATATGAATTATACTTATAATTACGATATCAATAACGTCCAACAACACTTGCTTAAGTACAAATAAAATAATTTTAATGGGATGAGTTATTAATATCTTATGGAAGCTATTTAACGGGTGAAAATTGACCCACAAAAATCACCTAATGAGGCTCCGAATAATTTCATCAAAGGAGTTTATTAATATGATCACTTTGAAAACGTTAATTGGTACAACTATTGTGATTCTAGCTTCATCAACACAATTAGCTTTAGCTGCTGAGACAAAAGAAAACATTACCGATAAGGAGGCAACATTAGAAGTTTCAGAAAGTAGAATTTCTAATTTATCAGCCACATATGCACTACAAATTAAAAATTCATCAGCGACAAAGAGTATTACTCTTATTACACAATCATCTAATTGCATGTACGATAGTGGAGATGAAAAAATACGCTTAGAGGCAGGTAAAACCTATCTGGGAAATTTACAGGATAATAATAACTGGATAGATGGATGTACAAATGAAACTAAAACTGTCGATTGGAGTGTTAGTTATATTAATGTTGCCAATACAGACACAAAAAATTGTACACTAACATTTCGGCATGGTCGTGGTCATGCAAATTCAGATGGATCTGGCCCTGAATGGTATACATTAATTAAAGGGTGTCCTGATATAGTTGAAAATGCTATTTGCGGAGGACAGATTTGTTATAACAGCCAGGCTTTTTGGGTAAGAAATCGAAGTGTAAATATAGAGCTTTCCGTTAAATAAATTTGGATGTGTTAGTTGAAACTTTATCTAAAATTGGGAGTTACCTGCTTTGATATGGTTACCAAATCCCATACAAGATTACAGGTAACTCTCAGTTTATTTCGTTATAACAAATCTCCAGAATCAGAATACGCAAATCAGAAAAAAATAGTGACTAATACAGATCATAGCCAATCTGTTTCCACCATGATTGGGAAAGGCACGCATTTTGCCAATATATGTGCTCTACTTTGACTATTTTCAGGTTGTTTTATAGACAAAGGTTGCTCGTAATTAAACCATTTGCAATTCTGTTCCCCATAATCGTCATTTTGGTCATTTATTAACACATGGATATACCCAGTTTTTACCTTTTTTATCTCCATTTAATGCCCTGACATACTGCTTCGACACGATTTATTGTTAATTTATAGATTCTATAAAACATTGGTTTAACAGAAACGGTAGAATTGGCGAAAAGTGCCGTGCCGAATAGCCGGAAAGTTAATGGCAAGGTGTTGAGTGGGGATGTCAGTTTGAATGCCGGGGATGTGGGGGCTTTTCCAGATGTTCGCGGTGGTCTGAGCGATAATGGCAGATTCTCGGACATGCGCGAAACGGGTATCTATCTTGTAACTATCGCTAATCCTAATTCTGTAACTGACTTACCCGTTTATAATGGCGGTAAAATTTACGCGTATGGATTTCTTTCTGTATTTAAGAGTAATGATCAGAGAATTCATCAAACATATTATTCTCATCACGGAGATATTGCGACACGACAAACTTGGGATGGGCCGGAGCAATACCTGCCTTGGACTATTCAATATAGCACAACAAATCCGGCGCTCCCCGTCGGCGTCCCGCTTCCGTATCCGCATCGTTATACACCCCAAGGCTACCTCACTTGCAACGGTCAGACATTTGATAAATCTTTATATCCGAAGCTAGCGGAAGCCTATCCTGCCGGTAGAGTGCCCGATTTAAGAGGCGAATTTATTCGAGGATGGGATGATAGTCGGGGAGTCGATCCGGGGCGTGTGTGTGGTACGTGGCAGGGGGATGCAATTCAAAATATTACTGGCGGTTTCGCAGTAAGATTGATGGACGGCTATTCACAGCTCGAAAGTTTATCGGGTGCCTTTAATGCGACACGAAATTCAAGCAGTGGGTTATATGCAAGTTATCCCTCCGGCAAACGGGGTGCCGATGACGTTACATTCGACGCATCACACGTCGCACGTACAGCAAACGAAACCCGCCCGCGCAACGTCGCATTTAATTACATAGTGAGAGCAGCATAATGACTGAACAGAAATACTCTTTAGAACATGAAACAGCAATCTTAGGTAAAGATGGTTTGGCAATTCAGGCAGGCTGGATAAAGGTTTATCACTCGAATCAAATCACGCGAGAATTCACAAATTCTGATATCGAATATGTCATGCTCGGTGTCAGTTTGTCAGCCGGCGCTTATCCTGATGCGCCAGAGCTACCTAAATCTCATGATGAGGCTGTTTGTCGCAGTGTAGACAGTAAATGCTGGGAAATCCTGCCTGACTATCGTGGAAAAATCGCTTACGACACATTGACTCGTACGGCTATTGAAATTACGGAAATCGGTGAGCTGCCCGACACGCTCACATTCAAGAAACCGCCCACCGACTTTGACAAATGGGATGGCAAAAAGTGGGTAGTTGATAAAGACTTACTCAAGTCTCATCAAATCAATGAAGCAAAACAACAGCAGGCAGCACTGTTACAACAAGCAAATGAAACAATCTCATTGCTACAAGACTCTGTTGACTTAGAAGTCGCTACAGACTCAGAGAAAGAAGCTCTACTCGAATGGAGAAAATACAGAGTATTGCTTACTCGTGTAGATGTGAATCAAGCGCCGGATGTGCCGTGGCCGGAAGTGCCAAAGTAATGATGGGGCCAAACGGCCCTTACTGCTATTTTAAGGGTTCTTCTGGGTGATATGGATAAAAAGATTTCTGACTTCGATTGTTATCGGGCTGCATAAGCAGCCCTTATTGTTGTCATTCTGGGATAATCCTTTAGGTAATTAATTAGGAGTGCAGTTCATTCTGAGAGGGATTATTTAATTGGTTCCGAGTGAAATCTACGACCTCGCCTAACAGAGCATTTTTTTCAACAAGAGCTTCATGAGGTATTTTACCTTTCAAGCTACCATGCGGCCAGTGATAATTGTAAAACGCCTCCCATTCAGCCAATCTAGTTTCTAAAGCTACGTCTCTTTTAATCGCTCAGTAATAGGTAAAACTTTTCCTTAGTACCAAATGAAAACTTATTTATAATTCAACTAGTTAGATATGATTATTGAGTTCCGGATAATTGGATAGTGCAGTTCGAAATAATTTATAAAAACAATTTATAACGTATTATAATTATGTTAACTTAAATATTAAAGATGATATTATTTAAAGTTTAAAACTTAGGAGGTAGCTTAACAATGAAAAAGATTATCGTTAACGGTGTTTCTAACCAAAAATTCATAAACAACTATGCTTATGATTTTGAAGAGATAATTAATCAAAAAATCAATCCTGATTCTATTCCGGATAGATTTTATCGTAAAGGTAAAGCTTGCTGGGTTTTTCAAACTTTAATTAATCTCAAATATTACTACGGTAATTATCTTGATATTACATTAACTAATCAAGTCCGTGCTGATGCAGTTAATATATTACACTACGATGATTTTAGCTTTAGAACTAAGCCGTGGATAGGATGCACTATTGTTTGTCAAGCTGATCGTCCCCCTGTTTATGGAGCTGATTATACCGTTGTACAAAATCCACTACAAACAGAACCTAGAAAAATCTTTTTACCACACTGGCCACAACCAAACTTAAAATGCAGATCTAAAGATAGCAATGAAATAAAAACTATTGGTTTTTTTGGACATGTTGATGCTTTACCTGATTTTTTTACAGATAAAAATCTTATAAGCGAGTTAAATAAAAGAGGTATAGCACTTAGAATATCAACAGATGACTGGACTAATTATAGTGACATCGATATAGCTATAAGTTTTAGGAAAGAATGTAGCCCTGACCTTATGAGAAAGCCGGCTAGCAAACTTATCAATGCGTGGAGTGCTGGTTGCCCTTTAATTTGTGATAATGAACCTTCTATGAGAGCTATACGAATAAGTGAATTAGATTATTTAATTGCCAAGACACCAGAGCAATTCATAGAGGCAGTGGATCAACTACGAAACCGACCAGATTTATATACATCAATGGTATCTAATGGAAAAAAAAGATTTGAACAATATGGTAGAGAGTCCACAGTAAAAAAATGGTTTTCTTTAATAGAAAAAATTCACAATATAAATGACACTCAAAGAGTAAAAACATTTTCCCGTTTCATTGCGTTTGCTCTTTATAAAGTAGGATTTCACTAAATCTTGCTAGTTTCGTATTGGTTTCCTCCTTGTTTTAAAATGACAAAGAGGAATTAAACCATCAATTAACTCATGCAGAACGATACCAACCCATTAACATTACATAGGCGTTAGCTACATTTATCACTGAACCACTACCTGTGTTTCTTGTTGTCCCAGTTACTAAGTGGCTATGGGCACCAATCGCTACAATGTGGTTATGATTGCCTGCTGAGTTAGTATCTGGATTTTGGAAAGTATAACTCCCGCCTGAGGTTGTAGATACTTTTGGACGTATATCTCCGGGCCTTCCCATACCATTTACAGTATGGTAATGGTTTCCTGCTGTGTTTGTTGTCTTTGTCCCATAATCAAATGAACTAGTTGTTGCACTAAATGAATGGTTATGTACAGGTAACTGCGTTGCTGAGAGCGTAACACTATCAGAACCGCCAGAACTCAGTACGTTTGAGCCACTCGTACTAGCTAAACGAATTGTTTTATTTTCACCAATATATTTCCATGTAGTACCTGGAAACAGTGTATTTGGGTTTTTATTTTGTGCAAACCAAACTACGATTCCGACAGGATAAATGGTGTTGATATTAGCTGCACTTTTCGCCAAATTGACGGTTTCTGTTAAACCAGGCTTTCTGTAGTTCATTAACTGACAGCAATCTTTGTCAAAGCAGCTTTTAAAGGCATTAAATGGGACTCAATATGGTAAAAATTGGGCAGATCTGAGTACCAATAAATAACCAAAATAATGATTGAGAAAGAAATATATTAACTATGATGGAATTACGAACAATAATTGGGTGGAAAACATACAGAAAAATTAGCATCACTTTGCGTTTTAACGCAAGTTCATTTGAGATAAATAAATTTACTTTGTGTGTATGCGTGCATATGCTTATGCCAGGTTGGGAGGATATGAAATCAACCAACCTGATAAAAGAGCTGATTGCTGTTGGACGCGAACTTAGAAGGAGTTATCAATAACCGGAAAGACATTTCCAGTTCCGCATCCCAAAAAAGATCTGCCTATCGGTATTGTCAAATCTATAAAGAAAATGGCGAGAGTTTAATCCCCGACGACTTTGGAGGTCATCATGTTTTTTTCAGTAGGTGTTGAGTTGCCGAAAGATGAAAACACCGCGTATGGTCTAGCTATTCCTGCGCTGTGTACCGAAGATTATGGCTGTTTTTCTGCTGCTGATAATAAAGAAGACATTGCGATAATGGCACGTGAAGCTATCTTGTTAACGGTTGAAGATATGGTTGCAAACAGTAGAGCCATTGAACAAATTAAGGACCTTGGCTATCTGGTTTATGCAAAAAATACAGAATATCAATATGTTGATAGTTGGTTTGTTATTGATGTTGATTTATCTGAATTTTCCGGAAAGCAACAGCGTATTAATATCTCATTACCCGATACGCTCATTCAGCGTATTGATAATCGCGTCAAAGAAAGTCCGACACAATATCGAAATAGAAGTCACTTTTTAGCTAAAGCAGCAAGACATGAACTTAGGTAACACTATGGTGCATGGGTGTGCCATAGTTTAAAAAGCATTCAATTGATACTATGTTTGTGAATCCTTTACACTGCCGTATGAACGCAAAACCCGAATGATAGGTGCCGCACCTTCTTTGTTGGTCATAAAGCAACCAAAATAACGACTTATTTGGAGAAAAATACATTCATCTTGAAAAAACCATGAACAAGCTTTAGATGATAAATTAACGAGTTTACATAGTGCTCTTTTACTCGCATTATGAGATGTATTACACTTTCAGTTTTAGAGTTATCTATCATGATCATGCAACTAAGGAAGCCGATAGTTTACTGAAATTTACTAAAGTAAAGTATCAGGAGGAAAACTCGTAAATATTGCGGGAACCAAATATAAAACCCTTTAATTTGCATGAAGCCCCCGCAAACCATTAGATCACTCATTAATACACATAAATCAAATAGATATTAATTAAAATCCTTTAATAAAATACATTAAAAAGCATCCTGTAATTACACCAAAAGTAAAATACTTTATTTTCCTTCTATTTTCGCGTTTCCTCTGTCTTATCTCTTCATCTGTTTTTATATGATCATCCCAACCGATATGCCTAACTGCGCTTTTATCTAAAATAACTGCATATTTATCTATTTCTGCATACTTCTTTGATAGTGTCATCTCTGTATCACCTGCTAGATTATAGGGCATGAATAATTCATAATCTGATTTTCTTCTAAGCCCTGGATTAAAACTGAATCCCCTCCATCTGAAATCATTGCTTTCCAGAGTAGAAAAGCAAACACCTTCTAATTCTCTAAAATTACTAGGGTAATGGAATGGATAATGAAGCATCACATCCTCTTTTAAATCTCTGAGCCAGACTTGGAGTATGTTTTTATCAGACTTCAAAGCAACAAAAGAATCCTCAATAAATCTATCTCTATAGAAAAGCCAATCGTCTTCACAATGGAAGATATAGTCAGTTTTTACTTTACTATATGCCAGATCAATTGACTTAATTTGCCCTAGTTTAGGATTGTTTAAAATAATTTCACAGTATGGTAGCCAGTGCTCAGGTATGACAGAATGAATAGACTTATCTCCAGAATCCTCCGTTACAACAACCTCTTTTATAGGATAAGAATTATACTTATCAAACGACTCAATAGTTTGCTTTAATAAATCAAACCGGCCACAACTTGTAATGACCAGGGTAACATCACTTGAATCAGAAAATAACATAATATTTACTCATTGACTTTTATAAAATTCACTATTACTTGGTATGATAACAAACAAAATACTACTTTCATAGTGTCAGAACGATAACTTAATTTTAAGTATTTTTTAGTAAAAGATCATATATTAAACCTGAACTTATCAATATCCTCAATATAATATTTATGGCTTTATCCGTTTCACCAATAAGCGGATAAATATCCGCCAAAACATTGTATATAATTTTACGTATAATGACCTTCTTTTTCTTTGAATTCTGAAGAATTCTTGCCTACTCTGCTTTTGTTTTTTTCTTTCTAGCGCCAAGTTTGATTGAAGATATAGCGGCGTTGTAGAGATGACCGGAGGTACCACTGCTTTCACTTTTATGATCCGTCTTTCATTGAGAAAACGCCACTTATCAGCTTCAAGCCAAACGGGCTGTAGAAAATCAAGTAAACATTGTGCAGCGTAATTATTAATTACATAACCATAAGTACAAGCTGCTTCAATCACATTAACTAAATAATACTGACCCGTTATATTTTTCTTGAAAGTGTCAATATATTCGTTAGTTTTATTAAGTAAAATGATATTGGGTTTGTTAGGATTTTTGGTGTTGAATTTATCTAATGCACTCAGTACATCAGAGATATTTTTATTGATTTCTGCATCGTCTTCCATGATAAGAGCTAAAGGAATGTTTTCGTCGACAATTCTCTGGTAGACTAATAGATGGCTTAACGAGCATCCTAGCTCTCCAAGAGTCATCCCGTTATTATAAAAGTCGCGACTAAGTTTCATTACTTCATCTTTGGAAAGCTGTTTGCCATTTACCGCTTTGATTATTTCAACATCCAATCTCAAAGATGATGCTTGCTGTAACATCGAATACTTTCTTTCGACATCTGATTCTAAGTTAATTATAAAAATTTTCATTTTTTCTGGTAAAATCATGAGAAGATTTAAGTAAAAGATAAACTATGGAATTTATAGCCACTTAATTTTAAAATAATATAAATTGATATTTTACTTAGCTACAGTACCAAGATCCCCTCATATGAAAGGCTAAAATATTTTCCATTCTTTGAAATCCTATTTTTTCTTATCTTCATAAATACTCTTTTAAAAAAAATAAAACACTATGATTTAATATAAAAATTAGTGTTGAAAGATTCTTTACTATCCGATAGACAGAGTAGAATACTCCTTAATGTGAACTTTGCATTATAATCTCTTTTGTGTTAATTAGTGCATATCATCAAATATTAAGTGCTGATTTCACTCTTTTTAAATAATTTGAATCAAATAAATTGGAAATAGCCATTTTTATTGTATTACTGTCAGATAGTTTTTTTCCGCTAACTATATCCTGCAATTTACTTATTAATTCAGATGGTTTATCAACAGGATATAGTTCACCATTAATTTCATTCTTTATGATATCAGCAGGGCCAGTTTTGCAGTCAGAGCTTATGCAATATATACCTTGAGCATTAGCTTCGCTTAATACCATAGGAAACCCCTCAAAATCTGAAGTTAATAACAGTGCTGTAATTTCTTTAATTTCATTCATAATATAATACCACGGTTCTTTATGCCACCCGTGCCATACTATATTACTGGTTATATTTAGATTATCCGCTACACTGCGTAATATTTTCTCATCACAACCACTACCAACAATATTTAATTCCCAATTACCATGAACTTGCGATAATGCCTTAAACATACCACTAATGTTTTTATGACCGTCGGCTAATCTGCCTACATATAGAAATTTAGTTATATTCCCGTTTGGTTGAGGGATTGTTTCGCTTTTCTGAGAAACAGGATTGAAGATAGTAAAAATTTTATCTGGATTAACACCTCTATCAATAAATTGTTGAGTTATACTTGAACTAATAGAAAGGTGATAATCAGCTTTTGTTGCATAAATATTTTTATACAATTGATCAAGAGAAGTATGAACCCATGAAAATAGAGGAGTTTTAGAAAAGATTAATTTTTTTGCCAGACTTGTTATGTAACAACTTAATGGATCTATCGCAATAATGATATCCGGATTTTCTCTTCTCATAAATTTAGAGAATAAAAAGGCAAAGTGTACTCTGCGAGCTTTTGTGTTATATATCTTAGAACGGATGCGATGAAATGACATTCCATTTAACCAATCATCATTTATTTCAACAGATTCTTGGCGGATATCATTGATAAAGAAGAAACTGACGTCTGACGCTGGGCAATCTTCTGATAATAAAGCTACTAATTTTTTGCATACAGTTTCCCTTCCTCCAAAACCAGACATGTCATAGCCTACGATAATGATTTTTTTAGCTTTCATAATTAATCTAACCTTCTTATATGGGTTTTTATGAATTTCATATCTCTATATCAATAACATATTCATGTAACGGTAAAAGGTAGCTTGTATTATGAAAAAAAGAACCAAAATTCAAGCTATTCACTAGCACCATACTACATGATTTTCATAATGTGAATCAGAATATTCAAGAATTTTTTAAAACCTGAATACTTAAAGCGAAAGAGAATTAACATGGTATAAAAATATAACTATGATTTTCTGGTATAGGGAAATGTATATGAATTTATTTAAAAAAATATATTACTAGCTTGTTATTATCACCAGTTATCTTGTGAGTTACTAGAAGGCATTAGCTATAACACTAATATACAACTCACAAAGGAGAGTGGAATATCAAAGCATCAGTTGTAATATCTGCTTATCATCCCAAGAACTGAAAAGATAAAAAGTTGTATGATTTACGAAAGTAAACCGTGTAAATTCGCTGATTTATCACTCAGAACTTGCTGGTAATTCCTGAATGGTTAATGTCTTTTTCTTTAAATCGTCGTTTTGGTTATCGATTGACATGTGAATATATACCCTATGGATTTCAAGATGCATCGCGGCGGCAAGGGAGCGAATCCCCGGGAGCATAGAGAACTATGTGACCGGGGTGAGTGAGTGCAGCCAACAAAGAGGCAACTTGAAAGATGACGGGGATAGTTTTTCAGGTCAGTTAATGTTTGATACTAATGAAACATCAACACGGCTTAATAATACTAGGAGAGTGTGAGTTAAATGAACCAACTTTGATCAAGAGCTTTGAATTCTCTACACTTCGTAATCGTAGTGGGCTTTCGAACCTAAATTGATGAAAAAACTTCAAAAACTAATTGGCAAAATATTAACTCTGTAAAAATAAAAAGATTTGTTCCGCACATGATACAAGTTGAACAGAATTGCGCTCTTTTGCAATTGTTGTGATTTTTGAAAAATTAAATGCTCCTGGATAATTCCCACCATTAGCTGATACCGCATTTTTCTCCAACTCCACCGTTTCCATCAAGCCAATGAATTATCTAGCCTGTAATTTAAATTGTGCATTTTCTAAGATAAGCCGTCAATTGCTATATCTCAGCAATTTTCTCGCCAAAATAAAGTACATTAAAAAACACAAACAATTGACCAGTAAAAAAAGATAAAATTTCTAAATGAATTTCATACTATGAAAAATTGTTAATGTAAAAATATAAAGCTTATTAACAGTCTAAAATGGCCTGTTTTTACAGGCCATTTAGATTGTTGTCATGATTATATAAAAATTAAATTTTATCTTTCCTTTTAGTCAGTAATAAATTAGCCAACAACCAAATTATTTTATTTTTAGAATTAATTATTTTTAGCCTAAATAAAAAATTATTTCTCTTCCGAATAAATTCAGCATCTTGTCTTTGATAAGAAAAATCGGATAAAAAAGAAGAAAGCTCATCAAATCTTTTGGATGCTAGCATTTTCCACATTAGCTGGCCTTTTAGGCTTAAAGCTTTTGATTTAACTTTCTTCATAAAGATTTCACGATCTTCGTTATGGTATTGCATGTCCATATCTTGATAAATCGTGTCCCAAGCTTGGATTTCATCTATATAATTCTTTACACCCCACTTCTTATTCATGATGGAATCACTTCGGTAAATATAATTATAAAGATATTCTGGGATGTAAGAAAATTTTGCTTTACAGATACATAACAAAATAAATGAAATATCTTCTCCTACAATTAGGTTTTCATCAAACCAAATTTTATTTCCTAGCAAAAAATCACGTTTAATTAACATACAACAAATTCCAAAATAATCAAAGTTCAAAAAATTGAATGCCAGGTTATTTAAATCTCGATAATCTTTAGAATAAATCTCTTTGCCTGTATAAACATTCTTGAACAAACAAAAAGTAATATCACTCTTTGTCTCACTATTTTTTCGCAACACCGATTCAATAAACGAAGGCTCAAAAGAGTCATCACTATCTAGGAAAGTGACATAATCTCCTTTGGCTTTACTTAAGCCAATGTTTCTTGCTGCGGAAATCCCTCTGTTTTCTTGAGAAAAAATCGCAATATTGAAGTATTGTTCAGACAGCCGGTTAAGAACATCCATTGTGCCATCAGTTGATCCATCGTTGACAATGATGATCTCAGTGTTTTTATATGTCTGATTAAGAACACTATTAATAGCATTTTCTATAATATCTTCGACATTAAAGGCCGGGATGATAATTGAAACTAATACATCATTATTCATAATAGTACAATCCGCTAGTTACCTACAGGAATCCTTTAGAATTATTCAATAAAGAGCTTTCAATACTAAATATATATTCTGATATAAGTACATGTGTGAATTGAACCAACATCAGTATTCCTGCTCCTAATTGTCAAATTTAAAGACATTTAATTGATTATCAATATGATCGATATGGGGTATTATACTGCTTTCCTCCCATTAATTGTATCAATTAATGACTAAGGTGAAGATTTACTGTGAAAAATGTTCTCTATCTAGTAACATTATTACTCGCTCACTAATAAAATCAGTCCTGTACCATCACACTTCCAGAATCTTTTTATAGCTTTTAAGCTGAGTTTTTGCTGTTATATCGAATTAGCCTTAGTTTTACACAGTTAAGAATGTGATTTTTCATAGGTTGGTAACTGTCGCAAAATTAAAAAAACTATCAGAATCTAGATTTACAGTAGAACGAAAAAATTTCCCGGGTAAAAAATCAGTATATTTTTCACCAATAGGAATTACGTAGTAAATTTATTTTTCACTATGTAAAGTTAATTACACAAAATAAAAATATAATGAAAATATTTATCGTTATAAATCTCACTGAGCATTCCCGCAACTCATCGATAGGAAATGAAGTTCATTCAACAGTAAACGAGCTAGATATACAAAAAGAAAACATAAAATTTTAACAACTTTGCGTTTGATGTTTTTGCGTGTATTTGTTCGTTCATGGGTGAAGAAAGTCAGGCCATGATTTTTTATTATTATAGACACAATTAAGAGTTGTATAACTATGATTTGCAAAATAGTGTTTTTATTTAGCTCATCTTTTAAAGTTCTTTTGTTATTCAATATCGTATTGTGCCAAACTTTCTTTGTCACGATTATTAATATGCCGCTGCTTTCCAGAAAACTCAGATAAATCAACGTTGATAACAAACCAGTTATCAATGTATTGATATTTTGTGTTTTTTGCATAAACCAGATAGCCAGCATCCTGAATGTGTTCAACTGCGCTATTATTCGCGACCATATCTTCTACTGTTAACAAGATAGCCTTACACGCCATTATCGCAATGTCTTCTTTATTATCCGCGGCAGAAAAACAGCCATAATCTTCGACACACAGAGCAGGAATGACCAAACCATACGCTGTATTTTCATTTTTCGATAACTCAACACCTACTGAAAAAAACATGATGACCTCCAAAGTCGGCGAGGATTAAATCCCCGCCATTTTCTTTATAGATTTGATAATACCGATGGCAATCTTTTTTGGGATGCGGAACCGAGTATGTCTTTCCGGTTATTGGTAACTCCTTCTAAGTTCGCGTCCAACAGCAATCAGCTCTTTTATCAGGTTGGTTGATTTCATATCCTCCCAACCTGACATAAGCATATGCACGCATACACACAAAGTAAATCTATTTATCTCAAATGAACTTGCGTTAAAACGCAAAGTGATGCTAATTTTCTGTATATTTTCCACCCAATTATTGTTCGTAATTCCATCATAGTTAATACATTTCTTTCTCAATCATTATTTTGGTTATTTATTGGTACTCAGATCTGCCCAATTTTTACCATATTGAGTCCCATTGAATGCCTTTAAAAGCTGCTTTGACAAAGATTGCCGTCAGTTAATGAACTACAGAAAGCCTTGGTTTAACAGAAACGGTAGAATTGGCGAAAAGTGCCGTGCCGAACAGCCGGAAAATTAATGGCAAAGCATTAAGTGGGGATGTCAATATTACCTCTCAAGATATCTTTAATGGGCAAGCAATATCGATCCCTGACAAAGCCGATTTAAATGATTATCAAACGCCAGGGCTTTATTATCAGGGTTTGAATGTACAAGCGACAGCCGGTAAAAACTACCCCGAAGCATCCGCTGGTTCTCTTGTTGTTTTACAGGCTGCTGGCACTATTCAACGTTATTTTGTCTATAATAGCAGTCGGATATATACACGGGCTTTATACCCGTGGAGCGGTCCGGGATGGACACCTTGGGCACAAGAATATAACACGCAGAATAAACCTATTGCGAGTGAACTTGGTTTAACAGACACGGTGAATTTGGCGAAAAGTGCTTACCCAAAATCCGGTGGTGTTTTGAATGGGTATGTGGATGCAACAGGGTCTATTTCCGGCAGAGGTGTGTATGAATACCCAAGTATTCGTGTTTATAGTGCTGTAAACAAACCGTCACCGGGCGAGCTAGGCGCATATACCACAGGTGAATGTGATGGGCGATATGGCAGCAAAAATATGGCCTTAAAGTCTACAAATGGTTGGTGGAAATGTGGCGATACTGGAGTGATTTATCAGTGGGGCGTAACTCGAGTTCTAGAGCCTCTAGAGATTATCACAGTTCAGCTACCAGTTAGGTTCTCTAATGCATGTGTGAATGTAATGTTGACAGTGAATCGACTAGGGGCCAGTGGTGGTATAGCTAATGGTTACTCCGCTGTTCTAAGTCCATCTTCATTCAAATTGACTAATGACTATGCTAATACTGGTATTAGTGTAGGTTATTATTGGTTCGCAGTGGGGTATTAATTATGTATTATTACAGTGCAACAACTAACGCATTTTATCCAGCCGAATGGAAACAAGACTATATCAATGCAGGTTCATTTCCAAATGATGCAGTGGAAGTTAATGAGGCTATTTTCATTGAGTTTGCTGGCAGTATTCCACCAGAGGGTAAATACCGAATAGCGGGTAAAAATGGCTTACCAGAATGGGCAGATATTCCTCCCCCCACAAAAGAAGAATTACAGCAACAGGCTAAATTTCAAAAACAGCAATTAATAGCTGAAGCAACAAACCAAATCGCACCATTACAAGATGCTATTGATCTAAATATGGCAAATGATGAGGAAAAAGCACAATTAGTAGCTTGGAAAAAATACCAAATATCACTAAGTCGTATTGATGTCACATTAGCACCGGACATTAACTGGCCTAAAAAACCATACTGATATGTATTTTTGTTATCGGGCTGCATAAGCAGCCCTTATTGTTGTCATTCTGGCATCTCAGGCCACTTAATATCAGGGACCAATGAAGTGTCAACACGGTTCAGCAATACCAGATATTTTTTCCATTCAAGTAACAATGCCTGTTCCTCTTCCGAAGCCAATTCCGTATCAACGGCATATTGGAGTAACGTAATGGTTTCATTAGCTTGTGTACACAGTGTGCCGCGTAGTTGTTCTGCCTGCTCAATCTCACTGTCCTTTATTGCCGCTTTATCCGCCACCCACTTTGAGCCATCCCATTTATCAAAATGAGTAGCAGGTTGTTCGAATGTCAGGGTTTTGGGTAGTTCACCCAGATCAGTAATTTCTTGCGGTAAGCGAGTTTGTGTGTTGTAAGCTGTTTTTCCCCGGTAATCGGAGACAATTTCCCAGTGATCTCCGTCTGCTGTGCGCCTGACAGCCAGAGAATCGGAGTCAGGAAGTGTCGGGGCATCTATATAGGAACTCGCCGGTATGCCAACTCCCTTCATCAGATATTCTGGTGTCGTGCCAATAAATTCCCTTGAATTAGGCGCTGCATGGTAGATTGTCAGCCAGCCCGCTTTTTCTGCTAATCCATCTTTACCCAATATGGCAATCTCATATTCTAAAGAGTATTTTTGTGTATCCATTATGCTGCTCTCACTATGTAGTTAAATGCAATGTTGCGAGGTCTGTTCTCTGAAGCAACAGGGACAACTCGTGAAACATCAAAGAGAACCTGTTTTTGCCAGACATCTGTATATTCATTTCCTGGAGCCTTTTCGCCTGAAAGAGAAAAACATCCTCCATAATTATTATTTCCACGTAAAATTGTACCTGGGGTATAACCAGTAATATTACGAATTGCATCCCCCTGATGAGTTAAAACCCCACGACCACGATCTACACCGCGCCCATCATCCCAGCCACGAATAAATTCACCGCGCAAATCAGGCAGCACACCTGATGGATAAGCTATAGCTAATTGTGGATATAGTGATTTATTAAATGATTGACCGTTGCATGCGAGATAGCCAGCAGGCACATTTGGTAACGGCCATGGGATGGGTGAGCCGACAGATATGTTGATATCATCAAGTGTTGCTAACGTGCCGGATTTTTCTGGTGTTGCTAAAGTATATTTGCGATTGCTGTTTTCATCATTAGCGTATATTGTCAAACGATTTCCAGCTGTTCCTTCAATACCGATAAAATGCTTGTTTGCTGCTCTGAATTCGATATTCGGCCAATTCGATCCATTGTTTATTCTTAAGGTGCCTGTTTGAGCGCTTAATGTACTCGAAATCGGTAAAGCCCCCACATCCCCGGCATTCAAACTGACATCCCCACTCAACGCCTTGCCATTAATTTTCCGGCTGTTCGGCACGGCACTTTTCGCCAAATTGACG